>CACYVR010000010.1 GCA_902777885.1 uncultured Methanobrevibacter sp. | reverse complement strand
AATATATCTGAGGATTTTATCACAATGCTTATTTTTTTTTAATGTACAAAGATAAAAGAATCTTTGTAGTGTTTGTTTTTTTTATTGTATTATTTTTTTTATTGTTTTTGTTATGTGTCAGAAATATGTGGATAATTTGTCGCAAACGTTGTTTTATCAAGCTTCGTTGTGAATAGCAAATTGTTTATACATCTATATTTATTTCATGGTTACTTGTGGAAAAACAATAGGTTTATCCACAGAAATAAAGGTGTTTTTTTTTATCAATATGATTTTAACAACTAATGCTAATGTTTTTAATATCATATTAACAATGTTATCAACATAGTATGGGTTTTGTATTGTTTTGCAGTTTCTTTATGTATTGAGATGGAGGAATACGGCAAATCTTATTTTTTCTGCGAACCAGATGCTCAAAAGGAGACTGAAAAATTCAGCAAAAACTTCCGCCACTGCATGCTTGTAAATTCAGGCATTGTGAAGGAGGAAATTCCAAGACAGGGAAGAAAACCAAAGTTACCAGTTCCTGTAGAGGAAAAGCTGTATCGCTACAAGATTGAACTCGAAATTGGAATTAACCAGGAATACTGCGTCATGGTCAGAAGAAACAGAAGCTTCTTCGTAGTTGCAACCAACGATGTTGAACGCGAATGGCAACCTGCAGACACTCCTGAAACTTGTACAAGTCTCAGAACAGAGTTGAGCGCGGGTTTAGATGTTTGAAAGATCCGGAGTTCTTTGCAGATTCAATATTCGTATCCAAGAACGAATATATTAAGGCTTTGCTGATGATAATGACTTTTGGACTTGCCGTGTTCAGCGGATTGGAATCGAAACTGCGTAATCCTATGAAGGAATCAAATGTTCAGCTTCCAAATTAGACAGGGAAACTGACTGATAAAATAACCATGAGGTATGTCTTCCAAATATTCAGTACCGTCATAACGATTGTTCTGAACAATGGTGAACGGCTGTTCTATCACATAAGCGAGCAAGCCAACATAATCCAGGAGTTGCTTGGTGATAAATTAAAAGGTTTCAAAAATATTAGGACTATATGCAACAGTACTCTGAATAATAGTATAAAATTTAGGCGAGCGTAAACCGAAGGAATAGCTAAGGTCTAAGCTGTATTCTTTGGTGGTCTACCTCTTCTTTTGGGTACTGGTTTAGGAATTGGTTTGCTTATTCCAAGTTTTTCAAGTGCTTCAAAAACAGTTCCGTTGGTATGAACCCAAAACTCATCTTTAGTCTCAGGTATAGTTGAAGGGGCATTTACTTTCCTCCAGGCAGAAGATAGATCATCCATTACATCTGCAAAGCTCTGCTCTTTGAGAAGATCTGTATCTTCAATTTTCTTTACAACTCTGGCTGTAATTACTGTGGAGATAAAGTTTACAAATTCCGCTCCAATAACACTGAAATCTCCCTGGTTATTGGTTAAATCCAGGCATTCATCGCTCTTGTATCTTTTGAATGCAAGTTCCAGCAACCACCTATCTGAATAAGTCTTATATGCAACTAAAGGATCAAGATCTAAATCTGACTCTAAAACAATGAGCCCGAATGTTTTTTCTTTTTTAGAAAAATCCTCATAGTCGTATTCATTTTTCTTTCTGGAGATGTTTAATTTTGTGTTTTCTTCCTTGGCTGCTAAATCGGCATCACGGAAGGCATATAGGTAATTACCTCCCTGTATCTGTCTTTTGCAATAACGAATATTATCAGCAATTCCGTCAAGCACGCCTTGAAATTCAAGCATATTGTTATTAGCGATCCGCTTGTCATTTCTTTTGATCGGGGTAAGGAAGTGCAGATTAGGCCGGTTAACGAGTTCATCCTTGATTTTACTTGGAGGGAAACCTTTGTCAGCAACAATGATGCCGGTTCTGATGTCATTGTCTTTAATAAAACTGCAGTAGGAAGTTGCATCTATGCAATTACCCGGAAACACCTCTGCACATATTGGTTCCATACGTTCAATATCATATGCATAAAACACAGAAATCTCTTTAAGTGAGCGTTTGCGAGCCTTGTAAGAATAGGACGATAAAT
This sequence comes from uncultured Methanobrevibacter sp., assembly GCA_902777885.1. GTDB lineage: Archaea > Methanobacteriota > Methanobacteria > Methanobacteriales > Methanobacteriaceae > Methanocatella. Next base: position 12,493 of record CACYVR010000010.1, on the reverse strand, counting down.
CATTGACAGTACTTGTATCCTGTTTCAGTGTTCCATCAATGGCTATGTGATGTGATTCAGAAGTAGCCTTCAGTCTGAGTTTGTAGAATGCCTGTCGTTTATTACCGTCTGAACCTAATTCTTTATATAACGTTCCTATAGAATTTAGTGAAATCGATGCGCCGGGATAGAAGACTGATATGAAAGTTCTGGCGTAATGAGTAGACATCCTTCTAGCCGTGGTGCCGGGACGGATTACTTTTATAGAAGCTATAGACATAATAGTATAAGCAACAACTGGATCATAAACTTTCAGCAAATCAGCAAGCAGATCACTTGAAACAGATTTAACCAAAGCCGCAGAACCGTATGACAACATATCCGGAGAACAACTATTATCTTCGTCTTTAGATTTTACGGAAGGGACAAACTTTCCATCAATAATAAATCCTATGACCTTTCCGTTATGAGGCTGAGGATTTCTGCCAGGTATGCATTTTATTGAACCGCGTTCACGGACAGCGTAACGCTTTGGACCGTCTCTACCCCTATCTTCAACAATCGTGTTCTTAGGTCTTTCTACACTCCTTTATTATAGTCCTATTATACCATACAGAGAACTATAATTAAAGAAATTTGTTAGTAAATTGGAACGATTTTGAGGGGTAAATAAACGAAAAATCTCCCATATAAGGAGGATTCGTATCTTGAAATCTTACAATATTGATGATTTTTAATTAGAATTTGGTTAAACCCTTGTGGTATAGGCTTGTGAGTATAGTCCTAAAGTTTGTTAAACTTTTAATAAATACCAAAAGACTTACGGTAGCTAATTTTTATGCTCAAATACTAAGGGATGAAATTAACCAAGTTCAAGCGAAAAATGTTTTTACTTGCGGGGTAATACAATGAAGTTTTTTATAGTGTCAAACCTTGGAGTCAAATACAATAGCTAGATTTTCAAATTTTTAATTTTAGTAATCTAAGTTAGCTTCCAATGCATTATCTGTTATGAACTGCTTTCTGTAGGTTACGTCTTCTCCCATAAGATTTGCAAACCAAGTGCTCGCTTCTAGAGCATCTTTTATTGAAACTTGTTTTAATTCTCTATTTTCAGGATCCATTGTTGTATCAAAAAGTTGATCGAAATTCATTTCGCCTAAACCCTTATAGCGTTGTATTTCAACGGAGTTTCTAGCTCTATTCATTAAAATATCTACAACTTGAGAAAAATGAGAAATAGATATAGGTGATGCGTCACCTATTTGTAAATAGGCTGTATCATCATCTATTAACTGACTTATTTCATTGTACTCTTTTACTATTGAATAAATCTTGCGATCTTTTGAATTTTGCTCTGTTCCATAATTGTATAGATAATTTTCAACCAAATTTTCGTCAAGAACATACTTTGTTAAAACTCCATGGTCAGTAACTGAAACACGAGGATAATACTTTATCTGATGAGTATTAGGATCTTCTCTTTCTGTTATGTCAAATGAAAATAGGGTTATGTAATCACTAGTGTTCTCATAAAGTTTTGCAAAGTCTTTAACCCAATCTTGAATAGAATTTTTATCTGTAAACATTGAAGTTAATAACGGTTTTACAAACAACAAATTATTGATTATTTTTTCAGGGAATTTTAAGTTTGAAACCAACCTTTTCATAGAGGTTTGTGTTCGCATATAATTTTGAACTAATACATACAAATTTGTGCTATTTATAGGTGCTGCAGCGTTATTTGTATAGAAATTAGCTTTTTCAACAGCTATTGAAATTAATTTATCATCTCGATCCTGATCATTTCTTACATAAAAATTATTTTTGGCATTTTTTGATTTTCCTTTCATTGAAATTTTATATAAAGGAGGTTGAGCTATATATACATAGCCTCTTTCAAATAATTCAGGAATTTGTCTGAATAGGAAAGTGAGCAGTAAAACGGAAATATGAGCACCATCAACATCAGCATCTGTCATAATAATAATTTTGTGATATCGTAATTTTTCCAAATTATATATACAACTGCTACCTTCATCATCTGCAGCTGATGATTTTGTATCTTTTATTCTCAAATTAAGTGCTGCGATAAGGTTTGTTATTTCCTGTGAATTAAGCATTTTTTCCAATGATGCTTTTTCAACATTCAAAATTTTACCCCTCAGAGGTAGTATAGCCTGAGTATCACGGTTTCTTCCTTTCTTGGCAGAACCACCAGCTGATTCACCCTCGACTATAAATAATTCACAGTGAGAAGGTTCTTTATCATTACATTGTGCCAATTTTATAGGGGCTGACAAGCATGAATTGCTTATACTTTTATGGACGCTTTCTCTTGCTTTTTTAGCCGCTTCTCTTGCTTTAGCCGAACATATTATTTTGGCTACAATTGCCTGAGCTGCTTCCGGATTTTCTTCAAGATATTCATTTAGTGCTGTATTTAATATTTTTGAAACTGCTGAACTTACTTCAGAACTTACAAGCTTATCTTTTGTTTGGGAAGAAAACTTTGGATCAGGAACTTTTACTGAAACTATTGCAGTAAGACCTTCTCTATAATCTGAACCTTCTGTTACGATTGATTCCTTTCTGTTAGATTTCTGTTTTCCTTGCCTTGAAAGCATTTCGATATAATCATTCAGAGTTCTTGTCAAACCAAGTCTAAATCCAGAAAGGTGAGTTCCACCGTCTTTTTGTGGGATGTTATTTGTGAAGCAGATGACCCTTTCGTCGTAGGTTGTATTCCATTGCATTGCAACTTCCACTGTTATACCAGTTTGTTCGAAAGGTTTTGATACATAAAAAATCTTAGGATTGATTACAGAAATACCTTCTCCGTCATCATTTTTCTTTTTTTGTAAATTATCGTTTATATACTTAACAAATCCCTTAATACCATCCTCGTGATGAAATGTTTCATCTTTATTTGGCTCTGTTCTTTCATCAATTACCTGGATTTTTACACCTGAATTCAAAAAACTTAGTTCTCTAATTCTTGTGATCAAGGTGTTATAGTCGAATATGTTTTTACCTTTAATATTATAATCTATAAACACCGTTGGACTAGGCCAAAATCTTATTTCTGTTCCCGTTTGATCTGAATCGCCTATTATTTTAAGAGGTGCTGTTGGTTTTCCTCCGTTAATGTATGTTTGCTGATAAACATGACCTTGTCGCCATATTGTTAATTGCAATTTATCAGATAATGCATTTACAACAGAAACGCCAACTCCGTGTAAACCACCGGAAACTTTGTATGAGTTAGAATCAAACTTACCACCGGCATGCAGAACAGTCATAATAACTTCGGCTGCAGAAACTTTTTCTTCAGGGTGAATATCTACAGGTATACCTCTCCCATTGTCTTTGATGCTAACTGAACCATCTCTGTGGATCCTTACTAGAATTAAAGAACAATAACCTGCTAGTGCTTCATCAATTGAATTATCAATAACTTCATAAACCATATGGTGCAAGCCCGAACCATCATCGGTATCACCAATGTACATACCTGGTCTTTTCCTAACAGCATCAAGTCCTTTTAATACTTTTATACTATTAGCACCGTACTCGTTTTCATTGTTATTTTGTAGTTCTTCAGTCATTTTGATTCCTTTATGATGCTATTATCCTTTAATTCGAAAAAAGCACAATTATCATTTAGTTTTATATTTTTTACCAAATCTTTGTCTATTGCTGTTACGAATATTTGTCCTTTTATGTTTAGTAAGTAATTACTGAATATATCCCTTTTTCGATTATCTAATTCAGATGCAAAATCGTCTATTATGAAAATACAATTCTTTCTAAAAATTTTCTCTAAAAAAAGTCCTTGAGCTAATTTTATCGCTGTTATCAACATTTTCTGCTGTCCTCTTGACAGTAGATCTTGTACCAAAAATCCATTACTTTTTATTTTTAAATCAGCTCTTTGTGGACCATAACCTGTATGCTGTATTATTTTGTCACGGTCATAATTTTCTCTCATTATTTCAGAAAGTTCTTTTCTTTTATCCCATCCGTGATATATCTCAAAAGAGATTCCATATTCAGGCAGAAACGAATCAACAATTTCTGTCATCATAGGCAATAACTCATTTAAATATTCAGCTCTTAATGATTTAATTAATTCTGCATATCTAACAAACTCAGTATCAATATATTTTAAATATTCGTACCTGCATCCTTTTCGCAAGTATGCGTTTCTTTGCTTTAAAATTTTTGAAAAATTTTGCCAAATACTGTAAAAATCCTTTTTATGGTAGAATGCTCCCCAATCAAGCATTGCTCTTCTAGATTTTGGTCCTCCTAGACTCAAAATATTGGCGTCACCAGGATGGATTATCTGTGCAGGAGTCAATGCTGCCAAGTCTGATAATTTACAATCACTATTCCCATCTATTTTTATAATAAGATCTGATCTGCGGCTTCTTGATATTCCAACACTTATGCTGGGTTCTTTTTCTCCAAACAAGAAGAAACAATCCTCATTATTGCGTATTGCAGATTCGTGATGATTTGTTCTGAAGGATTTACCTTTGCATAAATAGCTTAATGCTTCTACCAAAGAGCTTTTTCCTGTTCCGTTCATCCCGATGATTGCGTTAATTTTGGGACTCGGATTTAAGGATAAATTTTCAAAATTTCGAAAATTTTGTATTTTTATTTTTGAAAAATACATCTAGTTTTTTGTACTCTTTTTCAAATGCTTTTAACCTTTGTATTTTATCAAAAAACAAGCTAAAAATCGATTAAAAAAGTTAAATCACTAGATAACTAAATATGTCATATTTTGTTTATGTTTTTAAAACATAAAGTAACTTTTGTTTAAATGTGTACAAAATTACAAAAAATAAGACTAGATAAAATAAAAAAGTATTTTTTAAGTGCGAGTTCATGAATGATCTGATGGAACATTTATGTTTCACCAGATCTTAAGAGTATTCGGATATGATTATAGGTTAATAATTAACTATAGTCTAATCAGCATGATAATGTATTTCAATTCACCGCAATCTTTTTCATTATCTTTTAGTTCAATTTCTACAGATGATTTTACAATATTTACAATAAGCTCTTTTGATGAAACGTTGTTGATAATATCAGTTAAAAACTTATAGTTTAAGGTCATTTCATGATGTTCCCCATCATAAATAACGTCATTGGAAGTTACCTCTGCATATTCGTGCTTACTGTTTGAATTTTTCAAAGTGATTTTATTATTATCAACAATTATTGTTACCCAACTATTTAAGTTTTCAGTGCTTAAAAAACTGACGTTATTAATCAAATTTTTTAGAATATCTTTTTCTATTGTGAAACTTCCTAAATAAGTGTTAGGGTTTGGGAGTAAACCTAAATACTTAGGCCATGAACCATCTATAATTTTGGAATTATAAATGTAATTTTCATTTATCATGGAAAAAGACTTTTCAGAAATGTTTATAGTAATAAGATTACTACTATTTTGTAGTAGCGATGACATTTCAGTAATTGCTTTTCTTCCAACAATCATCATAGCATCGTTGATATCTTCTTCGGTGTCAATTAATTCGTATTTATTATAAGCTAGACGGTGAGAATCTGTTGAAACCACATTTAAGCAGTTATTTCTTATGTCAAACAACATAGCATTAAATATTTTTCTAACATCTTCAGATGACATGGAAAATTTAGTTGTTTTTATTATGTCCTTTAAATCTCCTTCTTTTATTTTGAAAGAAATTTTTGGCTCAATTTCTGGTATACAAGGAAATGAAGATGCATCTAATGTTTTTAATGTGTATATAGCCCTATTTTTCTTTACTGTCATCTGACTTATTTGTTCATCATAGCACAGTTCTATCGTACCACTATTATTATTGTTTGTTCTAGAAATAAACTCTTGTGAACAAATTGATTTCAGATCCTTCGCGCTTAGTGTTACTTTTCCTATTTCGTCAATAGATTCAATCTGCTCTTTGCTAACAAATGTGATAATATCTGAACTGCCGTCTGTTGCTACAAACTTAAGACCTTCTTCCGTTAAATCTAGTAATATGTTATTGTAAATCTGATTTTTTTTTGCTGCAGCAGCATCAACTGCAAGGTTTAAAACAATATTTAACGGTTTTAATAAATTATCTTTGTTTATAGAAAATTTCATGATTGTCAGTCTCTCTTTTATACTTTTTACTGAATGATCTGCTCTAGATTGTAGTAATCGTTTTGCATGTCTTTATCGTCTTTAAGTCTTTGCTCAATTTTTTTGCAACCACTCATCACAGTAGAGTGATCTCTTGCTAATAATGTACCTATTTCAGGAAAGCTTTTCTTTGTGAATTCTTTAATTAAGTACATTGTCATAGCTCGCTGATCTGCAATGGTTCTATGTCTTTTTTTCCCGCGGAGATCTTTTTCTGTTATATGATAATATTCACAGACTATTTTTATTATGTTTTCAGGCGAAATACTTTTGTTTTTTGATACAAAAATACCGCTCAAAGAATTTTTAACAAAATCAAGAGATACCTTTTCATCCTTATCGAGTTTGTCTTTTCTCATTTGAGAAGCGACTGTTTTCAAAGCACCTTCAATTTCTCTTACGTTATTCCTGCAGTTTTGGGCAATATAGGTTGCAATACTATTACTGTCTCGTTCCTTGAATTTTATTTTAAATTCCTTTGCTTTGCTCAGGGTTATAGCGATTCTATGTTCTATCTCCGGTGGCTCGAGGAAGAGGATTGTTCCACCGGAAAATCTTGTTTTCAATCGCCTATCAATTCCCTTAAGTTCGTTTGGTACTGCATCAGATGTTAATGCTATTAATCTCTGTCCTGTAATGAGTTTATTAAATATTGCAAATAGTTCCTTAAGTGTTTCAGTATTATCAGATAAGAGCTGTATGTCATCAATCAACAGAACATCTGTTGATGCATAAAATTGTTGCATGGCTCTTAATTTTTCACTTTTACCATCTCCGTGGCTACGAAGTAATTTAACATAATCAGCTCTAAAATCTGTCGAGAGTGTGTAGACAACTTTTTTTTCCGGAAATCTCTTACAAATTTCATTACCCATAGCCCATAGAAGGTGAGTTTTTCCCAATCCCGACTGTCCTACCAAGTATAAAAGGCTGTATATTTTTTCTTCAGGGTTTTCAGCAGCAGCTTTCACAGCGCTGTATGCCAAAGAATTGGATGAGCCTGTTACAAAATTATTAAAAGTTTTTGCTTGCTTAATTTTAATACTGTTAAGTAAGTTTTTTTCTTTCAATTCTTGAGGAATATCAGATTCATCGGTAGAAAATGTTCTAATATGGTTAGCAATTTGTTTTCTTTTCTTGATTACTTGTGTCTTTTTTGTTGATACGATTTCTTTTTCGAGATTATTTGGGGAATTATCCAACTCTTTGTTAACTTTATTAGCTATATCAACGAGGGTTTTATTATCAATGATGTCCTGCTTTTTTGATTGTGAATTGTTTGTCTCCAAAGATTGAATTCTTTTACACTCGTTTAAATCAGAACTTACAACAAACTGAACCGATGGATCTATACCTAATAAAATTTCATTAATGAGATTGGTGAAATTTTTTTCAATATAAATTTTAATCATTTTGTTTGGACAGTATAAAGTAAGAATTTTATCTTCAAACTTGGCAGTAATTGGATTAACCCAGTGAACAAATTGAGTCCTATTCAATCTGCTTTCCAATTCGGTTTTAAGTTCGTCCCATATATCTATTTTCATACTATTTATTTCCTGCTGTAGGTTATCTTTAAAGCCGGTTTAAATAAACTTGACTACAATTTATAAAAGAATCTCTATTTGAAAAATAAATTTAACGAACCATTTATTTGAAATAATTTTTGTTGCCAATATCAACAATTTGGGCTTAATGATTATATGTATTGACAACTTAACTTTGCAATATTGATTATGGTTCAAAATCATGAGAAATCGCGGATTTTAATTATAACGTAAATATGTGGTTAAATAACATATCGTATGATCAAAAAATCCTTAGGTGAAAGTTTATAAACATATACAGCCATTAAAAAGAGCAGGAAAACGTATAGTGGTGATGTCCATTCAAACGTTGCTTATTTTGTAAATATAATTCAATTTATGTTGATCTTGAAGTAATAAACGATTAAAATTTAGCGGTTTAGGTAGATCTGCAGTTATGTATGTGGATCTGTGTGGCCCTTAGGGGTATATAGATTTGGAAGTTGACTGCAGTATCGATATTAGTGATCCCGACGTTATGTTGGGAATGATTAAGAAAGTAATCTTTCTTAATTTTGTTTTTGGGAGTTTATTATGAAGCGTACATTTCAACCATCTGTTTTAAAGCGTGTTCGCAACCATGGTTTCCGCAGTCGTATGTCTACTGCAGATGGCCGTAAAGTATTGTCACGTCGCCGTGCAAAAGGTCGTGTTCGTTTAACTACAGTTTAATGGTTAAGCTTAATTTTTCAAGGGAGTTACGGATTGTAACTCCTAAATTATTCAACAATGTTTTTGATAACCCTATCAGGGCATCGTCACCAAATTTGACAATTCTTGCCAAACCAAATAATTTGAACCATCCTCGTTTGGGTCTCATTGTTCCAAAAAAGATATTAAAACTTGCGGTTTGGAGAAATCGTGTCAAAAGAGTTATCAGGAATAATTTTAGATTGAATCAATTTAATATTTGCCCATTAGATTATGTTGTCATTGCAAAGGGAAATATTAAGGATTTATCTAATAGTGAATTAGACGAATTGGTCAGCAAGTTATGGAAGGTAATTTGTCGCCGTTACAAAAAATAGGTATTTCCCTGATAAACCTATATCAGAAATTTCTCAGTCCTATTATTGGTAACTGTTGCCGATTTTACCCTTCTTGTTCTCAGTATACGAAAGAGGCGATAATTACCCATGGTTTTTTCAAAGGGTGTGTTTTAGGCGCCTATCGAATACTGAGATGTAATCCTTTATGTAAAGGCGGTTACGATCCAGTTCCTCCAAAAATAATTAACAAAGAAAAATAAACTAAAATTATACAAAATGGAACAAACTAGAAATTTTGCCTTCATGGTGCTATTGATAACAGCTATTATGCTGTTTTTTTCATGGCAGTCTGATCTAAATGAATTAGAAAAATCGTCGTACACAGACCCTAAAATAGATAGTTCAAATCTCGTTGTTAATAGTAAAACTTCTTCTAATACTATTAATATAATGACAGATGTATATGATTTGGACATTGATTTGGTTGGTGGTGATGTTGTCAAATCTTCATTGTTAAAGTATAACAAGAGTACGGACGATCAAACTCCTTTTGAATTATTGCAGAACAAGAGTAATTTTACTTATACTTTATCTTCAGCATTGCTTGGGGTGGATGGTATTGATGGTAAAGATAAAAGGCCTGAATATTCTGCAAATGACAAGGTTTTTAGACTTATTGGTGACAATCCATTAATTGTTCCGCTAAGTTACATAAACGAAGATGTAGAGGTTGTTAAAAAGTTTGTTTTTTATCCTGGAAGATATGATTTTGATATTGTTTATGACATAAAAAACAAGACTGATAGAGAACTTAGTGTTCGTTCTTTTGGTGAGATAATTCAGACAATTGAACCTCCGAAAGATACTGATCAGAATCTCTTTATTGCAGGCTCATATAGAGGCGGTATTTATTCTTCTGAAGATACAAATTATAAAAAGGTTACCCTCGATGAGTTGGCTGAAAGTAAGAAAATCAGTTACATAACTAAAACTAAGGGTGGCTGGATTGGTATGATCCAACACTACTTTGCTGTTGCCTATATTGGCAATAAAGACGAAGTCAACAGTATATACAATCGTGGCACAGGTGAAAATCCCAATAACATAACTGAAGCAAGCGAAAGTCGCCTCTCAATGTATGGAGAAATACAGACAATAGCTCCTAACGGAAGTCTTTCTATTTCCAATAAAGTTTGGGTTGGTCCTAAAGATCAGGAGAAAATGGATGAAATTGCACCTAAACTTGGAAGAACTCTTGACTATGGGTGGTTGTGGTTTATTTCTGAATTCCTAATGATGATCCTTAAGTTTATTTATTCTTTTGTTCATAATTGGGGTTTTGCAATTATCATTATTACCATTTTAGTCCGTGGGTGTATGTATCCTTTAACAAAGGCGCAGTATACATCTATGGCAAAAATGAAGTTGATTGCTCCTAAGTTAAAGGAAATAAGAGATCGGTATCAGCAGGATCCTGAAAATTATCGCAAGGCTACAATGGATCTTTATAAAACAGAAAAGGTTAATCCAGCCGCAGGATGTCTGCCAATTCTTATTCAGATGCCGATATTTATTGCTTTGTACTGGGCTTTGATGGAATCTACCGACTTGCGTCAGGCTCCTTTTGTTGGATGGATTAAGGATTTATCTGTTAATGATCCTTATTTTATTTTACCTCTATTATATGGTATAACAATGTTTCTTGTTCAGAAACTTAGTATGAGTCAGAATCCTACACAGATGATTAATCCAATGCAGCAAAAAATATTCATGATGATGCCGGTGATATTTACTCTTATGTTCATGATGTTCCCTGCAGGTTTGACTCTTTATTGGACTGTATCCAACATTATTACCATAATTCAAATGAAGTTAATTTATTCACATTTGGAAAAACGCGGTTTAAGAACCAAAGTTGCAAAATAAAGAGAAAAACGCTAGTTTGGTATTTTTTTTTATAAGAGATTGTAAAGCGGTAGTGATACCGCTTTTTTTAAAGGTATTTAGTATGTTTGTTGATGATACAATCGTAGCCATTGCTACTCCTATAGGAAAAGGTGGTATAGGTATTGTTAGAGTCTCTGGACCTAAAGCTAAGGTTTGTGCTTCAAAAATTATAGGAACAGTTCCTAAAAACAGATATGCTGAATACGTGCCTTTTAAAGATTTTGATAATAATATTATTGATCGAGGAATTGTTCTTTATTTTGAAGGTCCAAACAGTTTTACTGGAGAGGATGTTATTGAATTTCAGGCGCATGGAGGGCCAGTTGTTCTTGATATTCTAATGAAGGAAATTCTTAAAATACATGGAATAAGAATAGCAGAACCAGGTGAATTTTCTAAGAGAGCTTTTTTAAATAATAAATTGGACCTTGCCCAGGCTGAAGCCATAGCTGATCTTATAAATTCCAATACTGAACAGGCCGCTAGGTTTGCCATAAATTCAATTGAAGGAAAATTTTCAAAGCTCATAAATAAGATAGTAGATGATTTAGTTAATATTCGCGCCTTTATCGAAGCTTCTATAGACTTTTCTGATGAACACGATATTGATTTTTTGTCAGAAGGGAAAATATTAGAAAAAATCAAACTATTAAAAGATGAAATATATAAGATAAAAGACCAAGCCCGCAACGGATCTACAATCCAAGAAGGCATTAAACTCGTAATACTAGGTAAGCCAAATGCAGGAAAATCTAGTCTTCTGAATCAATTTTGCGGAAAGGATACCGCTATTGTAACTTCCATTGCAGGAACAACCCGCGATATTCTAAAGGAAAGTATTCAAATCGATGGGATTCCTATTCATATTGTTGATACAGCAGGATTAAGGGAAACCAAAAATAAAATAGAGAAAATAGGTATTGAGAAGGCTTGGAATGAGGTTAATAATTCCAATATAATAATTTTAATGATAGATGGAACTGTCTCTTCTTATGATAACATTGAGTTCTATAATGATGTTATAGAACGTCTGCCTGAGAAAATACCTCTAACCATAGCCATAAACAAGATTGACAAAAAAAATCATAATTATACTAGTAACATTGATATGTTTCGTTCGATTGCAGAAAATAACCAGTCGCAAAGGACTATTAATGTTCTGTCAGTGTCTGCCAAAAACGGTATAGGGTTGGATGATTTGAAGGCCACAATTAAGGATTCTGTTAAGTTCACTGCTTCAACGGAAGGCAACTTTATAGCTCGAAGAAGGCATCTCGATGCTATTGATAAAGCATGTATTCATATTGATGAATCGATTGTGCAGTTAGAGGAATTCAGCGCTTGCGAACTTGTTGCTGAGGAATTAAAAATGGCACAAGAAAGTTTAAATCTCATAACAGGAAAATTTACATCTGATGATCTTTTAGGCAAAATTTTCAGTTCTTTCTGTATAGGAAAGTAAAATCTTAACTCTTTTTGGGCCTCTTTTTGTTTACTCACTATGTAGTGGCCTATTCTACAAATAAAGGAATAGGCCACTACATAGTGAAGAATGTTATAACTTGGACGCCTTCTAGTTCGAGATCGCGGTGTGAGCTAGTTCAAACTTTAATTTTTTTTAAACCTTAAATTATTTTTCAGAACGGAATTCTACAGCGCATAAATCCCATTAGACTAGTTTAGAGACATATTATCCATTTAAGAAGCGGTTTGAAGACTATTCAGGGTGAGCAAAACCTGTAAACTACAGTTGGTTTACTTTCCCTATATACTCAATGACTTGTAAAGGATTACAGGCCGTTTTT
>CACYVR010000009.1 GCA_902777885.1 uncultured Methanobrevibacter sp. | reverse complement strand
GTTATTCTATATGTTAACAGTATTGCTGAGGCAAAGCAACATGCAGACACATTATGCACATCAGCCAATGCCGTTAAAGTAACTGAAAGCATACCTCATGAAAAAATCCTATTCGGACCGGACAATAATTTGGGATCACATGTTCAAAAAAAGATAGATAAGGAAATTATTCCAACACCAAAAGGAGGACACTGTTACGTTCATAAACTATTCCATGTTGAAGATATTGAACTTAAAAGAGAAGAATATCCTAATGCAATCATAATCTGTCACCCGGAATGTAATATAGATGTCCAGGAAGCTTGTGATGAAGTGCTGTCCACAGGAGGAATGTTGAGGTATATCGCCGAAAGCGATGCTGAAGAATTTGTAATCGGTACTGAAATCGACATGATTACAAGAATCAACTCAGAAGTACCTGGAAAAAAATTATATCCTTTGCTTGAAGGCGCAATCTGTGAAACAATGAAACTTCACACATTAGAAAAAGTAAGGGATGCACTTAAAACAGAATCACCAGAAATAATTGTTCCTGACGATGTTGCAAGCAAATCCCTAAAAGCAGTCCAGCATATGCTTGATGCATCAAAATAGCTAGTTCAATCTAGCTAAAAATTTTCTTTTTTAAACAGAGTCTACGAATCTTTTAATGTCAACCTCTATTTTATTTAAATAATCCAAATCATTAGGTTTATCAACATCAAGCAATATATACTCTGAATGTTTAATTGCTTCATGAATCGGGATTGAATCATACTCCGGAACATAATAATTAGTATTATTAACACCTATGATTAATGTTTTACATTTAATTTTATCCAAATCCTCTTCCAAATTTACAGTCAATATGAAATCATTACATGCCTTGATATCAAAAATGTCATAAAATAAAATTTCCTCCATAAGATTTTCAATAGAAAAATCAATATCATCATTAGACATTTTGCAAATATGATTACTTGAGAAATTCATCAAATAGTGAATCTGTGAAACTAAAATTATAATCTCATTGGATAACTTTGCATAGACATATTTATATCCCTGAACCTTATAAGAACTTTTCATATGGATGATAAAATCCATTTCATCAGGGAAGTTAATTGCCCAAGATAAAGCAATATATCCTCCTAAAGAATAACCGAAGATACCTTTTAACTTTTTAATGTTTGGAAATTTTTCTCTAAGCAATCGTCTTTGAAAATTAACCAAATCATCAATACTATACCCTGGAAAATCTCGTTTCAATTCAGATTCCGAAGGACAAACAGACCCATGAAAACCAAGTGAAGTGATTGAAATGAAAAAATAATCATCTTTATTGAAAACTTTATTTTCACCAGTTAAAGGTCCAAAATCAGTTATAGTAGAATAATCTCCCTGGAAATTATGGCAAAATAGAATTGCATTAGTAATATTGCCATCCTCATCATATTTAGGTGTTCCTATAAACCCATAAGACACTCGGGCATTTTCCAAAACCTGCCCGTTTACAAACTCAAAATCATCAAAAAAGTGCTGTTCATTTCTTAAAAAATTTTTATTATTATACATGAAATCAACCCCCAAAGATTGATATTAATTATATTTTGTATCTATCAGTATATAAAACAATAGTAAAAAAGATGCATGAAATAGCATTAATATATATGAGATGTTCACATGTCTTCTAAAAAACTAGAAAGAAAGACATTCATTTCTATTTCTTCACGAGCAATGAAATCATCCAATCTGATTTTAGCAACATCACTTTGAAACGGAAAAATATCCCTGAAACAAACTCTGACATTTAAGATATCTCCATCAACAGATGTTTCTTCGGCCAGATTTTCATTTAGAAAATTCATTTGACTTGGAAGTAATCCATAAACTTCATAGTCAATATATGGAATATCTGAGTTTTCATCAAAGTTTGTAATTTTTACAATCATTTTAAACCCCAAAGTTTTTCATAAAATCAGATAACTCATCAGAGATGTTTTCAAGTTCATTGAAGCATAAATGGCCTAATTGAGAATCCATAATGATTAGTTGGGAATCCTTAATCATGCGAGACATTGGGACACCATCGAGTTCCGGTGGAAAATGGGGATCCTGAGTGCATGAAATGATTAAAACTTTAGATGTGATTTTTCCCAAATCATCCTCTATATCATAATTCATGCAGGCCTCATTACAATATTTGACATCATAAATATCTAAAAATAAGCTTTCCTGACCAAATTCTTCAAAGTTTTGAGCCAATTCATCTTTAGGAGTGGCTCTCAATGCTTCTTTTGAAATACCGAAATTAAATTCCGCCAAGCTGGCCAGTTTCAATGTTCTTTCAAGTGATTTACAGGCAATTCCCTTTTCGTCTAACGCCAGGCATTATAAAATCTGCGAAATCAGGATATAAAACAGCAGCAGTTAAAGCAACAAAACCTCCCATGGAGTTTCCAATAATACCCAAAACATGACCCAAATTAAATTTCTCTTTCAGAAATTGCATTTGGAAATTCACAACATCCTCAATGGAATATTTTGGGAATTTATTTTTAAGACCTGTTGAAGATGGTGAACAGGAGCCTGGAGATCCGAGAGATGAAATTGATATGAAAAAATATTTATTCTCATCAAAGGGCGCATTTTCATACATCAATGGAAATATCTTTTTTGCTGAAGTAAAATTACCTAAAGAACCATGACAATAAATTATTGCATTTGTAATAATGTCACCATCATATTTCGGTGTTCCGAATGTCATATACTCCACATTAACATCATTTAAAACATCACCATTTGAAAATCTGAATGAATCCATCGTATACGTTTCTCTTTTTTCTTCAAAATATTCATCTTCACACATTTTAAATCCCACAAATTATTTTACTAAAATTAGTTTTTTAAAACAAAATATTTAAATTAATCTAACCAATGTAAAAAGTAATGAAATATAAAATTCTTGAAAAACCCGAATGTGAAAAAGCATATGAATTGGTTGAAGAGGCCTTACGCAAAAGGGCGACAATAACTATTTTTGCATGTTGTAAAGTGGAATATGAAGGACGTGCTTTAAGCCAACTCAACTGGGGAGAACGCATAATATTAATAAAACCTGACGGTTCTTTTTTAATACATCAGGATAAAAAAGTGGAACCCGTCAATTGGCAGCCTCCGAAATCAAAAACGAGATGCTATTTAAGTGGAGAGAGATTAATCCTTGAAAGCCACAGAAGAACTCCAAAAGAACTTTTAAGTGTTGAAGTAAGACAAGTCCAATTCATTAGTTACGCAAGAATTGAGGACTTTGAAGAGCTTGAACAGGCAGGTTATGAAAAAGACATGAGCGACATGATTATGGATAGGCCACACATTATTGAAGAAGGATTTATGCCTAAAACCAGAGAATACAGTGTTGAACATGGTTTCATTGACATTTTGGGAAAAGACAGTGATGGAAATTTAATGGTTCTGGAACTGAAAGCCCGTAAAGCCGGAATCAATGCAGTTAAGCAGATAAGAAGATACCTGCAGGATTTGGAAAATACAGATAATGATTACCTTAAAGAATGCAAGGCTCAAAAAAAGAAAATAAGGGGAATACTTGTTGCACCGTCAATTATGGAAGATGCCCGTGAAATGATTGAAGAGGAAGGCATTGAATTCGTTAGTGTTGAACCTCCCCGTGAATTGAAAAGAGATAAAAAAATAACCCTTGATGCATTTTAATTTAAAACCGCATCATCAATTCTTTTCATTTCTTCCTCATAATATTTTTTAGTGTGTTCATTGGCAGGTATGGAAATTGTCATGTGGCATTCCTTTTCCAATTTATAAACTAGATAATTTTCATCATCCAAATCTATCGTTGAATCTTCATCCAGCAATTCCAGATTATCCAACTCATCAAGGATATTATTAAATTCCTTTTCTTCCATTTTGATAACATCATCCAAATCCATTTGCTGGATTTTAGGATTTATTTGAAATGCAATAGCTACAAAACCATTAACCGTTTTATTTGAAATATCAAATTGAGATTTCCTAATTTCATCCATACTAAATTTTATATGGGTAATTGTAGGTTCAGTAACAGGAATTTCTTTTGATAACCCAATCTGGTTAATTTCATAATTATTTTTCCAATTTCCTAACCTGTAAATAGCATAATTAATATCGTTAACATCAATTTTATTATCTTCAGACATCATATCACATCTTTTAATTTATATATTATAATCATATTTTAAATAATATAAGTAATATAATTTAATTTTAATGGAGGTTAATCTGTGAAAAAATGTCCTGAATGTGGAAATCCTAGTTACGATGGTGCTCCGGTTTGTGGAAATTGTGGATACAAATTCCCTAAACCTAAAGTAAAAGCTCCTATGCAAGAGGATATCTTCGAAGATAGACCAATAATTAAGAAAAATGAAAATGAACAAAGCACAATCGAAATTATTAAAGATAATAAGATTGTTATTGGAACAATAATACTTATAACTTTAATTGTAATTGGTATAATTATAGCTACAGGACCATCACACAATAATTCAACTAAAGCAGATGGTTTAAAAAAGTATTCTGATGCTAACATCTCATTTTCATACCCATCCATTTGGAAAGATGCAAATGGAAATGATGAATTACATCCTAATGCAGTCTTTTTCGAAGGTAGTAACGGCACTGGAATAGAGTATTATACGGTTACTGGTGGATTTTCGTCAATATATGATATAAATGCGCAAAGAATAAGTTCTACTCAAGACGGAAGTGCTCACATTAATACAATTCAACCACTCAAAATTGATGGAAAAGATACATCCAATGTTATTATAGAAAGTTCCAACGGTACTTTTACAAGATATGTATCAATACCTAATAATGGTAACTTATATGTATTTAAAATAACTGGAAAATCCTTAAATGATACAACATCCAGCGAAATTGAATCTGTATTACAAACAGTACATATTGGATAGTATGAATTAATTCATACTCTTCAATTTAATTTTTTAGTATTAAAATGAGTAAAATCAAGATTGCTTTATGTCAAATGAATGTAGTTGACAATAAGCAGAAAAATATATTAAAAGCAACTTCAATGATAAATGAGGCTGCTAGTCTGAATTCTAATTTTATTGTTCTTCCAGAAATGTTTAACTGCCCATATTCCAACGACAAATTCGTTGAATATGCGGAAGAAGAAAATATAAGCCCTACACTTGATGCCATTTCCAAATTGGCCAAAAAACATGAAAGCTACATTTTAGCAGGATCCATACCTGAAAAAGAGGATTCCAAAATATACAATACCAGCTATTTATTCGATAAAAAGGGCATAATAATTGCAAAACATAGAAAAATGCACTTATTTGATGTTGATGTGAAAGGAAGAATTTATTTTAAAGAATCCGATACGTTAACGCCAGGTAATGATTTCAATGTTTGTGAATGCGATTTTGGAAAAATAGGGCTTGGAATATGTTATGATGTTAGATTTCCCCAATTGGCCCAGATAAATGTTCAAAAAGGTGCTGAAATATTATTTTATCCTGGAGCATTCAATATGACAACCGGACCTGCTCATTGGGAGTTGCTCTTTAGGTCAAGAGCTCTGGACAATCAGGTATTCTGCATTGGCGTTGCACCTGCATTAAATGAAGATGCCAGTTATCACAGCTACGGCCATTCCATCGTGGTAAATCCATGGGGCGAAGTGGTTTGTCAATTAGGCCAAAAAGAAGAACTCAAGATTGTTGAAATTAATCTGGATGAAATAAAAAAAGTAAGGGACGAAATTCCTGTCTTAAAAAATAAAAGAAATGATTTGTATGAAATAATAGAAAAATAATTATTTCATCTTATTTAATCTATCAACAAACCATTTTTCTTTTCCGGGTTTTTTTACGGACAATACATCAATAGCTTTTTCTAAAACTGCTACTTCCTTATCATAATCATTTAATTTTCTATATATAATAGCCAGCCTTTTGTATGGAGCGTCCTTATCACTTTCAGACTGAACATATTTTTCATATTCTTTTATAGCTTTTTGAGGATTAGTTTTTTCCATTTCCTTGATTGTTTTCATTGGAATTGTACTGACCATAACTTTTCCTTCAGCTTTAGCTTTTTTAAGTTTTTCAGCCTTTTTAAGAGCTTTTTTACAAGATTTTTTAAAGTCTTCGTCTTTTTCTTCCCTTCTTGCTTTTTTAATCAGTGCAATTGATTCATCACTAGCCAAGTCAGCACAGGCATGAATGGTAGCCAATCTGACTCCCCAATCTTCATCATCCAATCCTTTAGCAATTACATCCAAGTAATCATCAGCCTGAAGTTCGCCCAAAGCACGGATTGAAACTTTCCTAACACCAAAGTCTTCATCACTTACTGCTTCTGCAAATAGAGGAATGGCTTTTTCATTATTAGTTTCCTTTAAAGCGAATGCTAAAAATCTTTTGTTTTTGCCTGTTTCTGATGTGAATTTAGAAACCAACCTGTCAAATGCAACATTGCCCATATTTCCTAAAATTTCTGCAGCTTTAAATCTGACTTGTGCATTTTCATCTGTTGTAGCTTCAATTAACGGATCAATAGCTGCTTCATCAGTTACACCAATTAATGATTCAATAGCTTCTTTTCTAATATTTACATCTTCATTTTGGAGATTTTCAATCGCTTCAGTCATTGTTAAATTAGACATTTTTATAACCTCTAATATCAATATATTAATTATTAGATTTCGTAAATATATAATCTTTAAGACCAATTGAAATACTGATTAGCATGATTCATGAGCAGACAAAAAATTATTCAAAAAATGCCATTTATAAAACCTTGCATCCATGGGTTAGAAAGTGGTTTGATTCCAAATTTGACGATTTTACGCCTGCCCAGAAAAAATCAATCATAGAAATTCATAAAAATAAAAATATTTTAGTTTCATCACCAACAGGTTCCGGTAAAACATTGACGGCATTTTTGTCAATTATAAGTGAGCTCACCACATTATCCGAGAAAGGATGTCTTGAAGATAAAGTCTATTGCATCTACATTTCTCCACTGAAAGCCTTGGATAATGATATCGAGAAAAATTTAGAAGAACCGTTAAGGGAAATAGAAGAAATTGCAGGAAAACCATTAGGCATTAGAAAAGCTGTCAGAACAGGAGACACAACCCAATACCAAAGACAAAAAATGCTTAAGGTTCCGCCACACATCCTGATTACAACTCCTGAAACACTGTCCATCCTTCTTGTCGCACCAAAGTTCAGAGAAAAATTAAGCCACGTTAAATATGTCATTATAGACGAAATCCATTCACTGGCTGAAAACAAAAGAGGTGTTCATTTAAGCCTGTCCCTTGAAAGATTACAGCATCTGGTTGGCCACTTTACAAGAATCGGCCTATCCGCAACCGTAAGTCCGCTGGATGATATTGCACGTTTTCTGGTCGGATATGAATATGGGGTTGAAAGGGAGTGTGAAATCGTCAATATCGATTATCTGAAGGATTTAGACATGGAAGTGATGTGTCCTGTCAGTGACATCACTATTGCCGATGAGGAGGATACTCGTTTGGGAACATATAACCTGCTTGATGACCTAATTCAGGAAAATAAGACGACACTGATTTTTACAAATACACGCAGCGGAACTGAAAGATTCGTTTATAATCTCAAAAAGATGTTTCCAATGAATTATAATGATGAAAACATTATGGCGCACCATTCCTCCCTTTCAAAATCTGTCAGAATGGAAACAGAAAACAATCTAAAAGAAGGAAAACTGAAAGCTGTTGTATCATCAACTTCTCTTGAATTGGGTATTGACATAGGATATATAGATTTAGTAGTGCTTATCAACTCCCCAAAATCTGTTTCACGTGCACTTCAAAGGATTGGGCGAAGCGGACATAGATTGCATGAAAAGTCAAGGGGAAAAATCATCGTAACAGATAGGGACGATTTGGTTGAATGCTCGCTTCTTTTAAAGAATGCCAAAGAGGGAAAAATTGACAAGATACAGATTCCCAAAAATTGTTTGGACGTTCTGGCACAACACATTTATGGAATGAGTATTGAGAATGTGTGGGACATCGATTATGCTTTTGACGTGATTAAAAAAAGTTATTGTTATAAAGATTTATCAAGGGACGATTATGAAGATGTTTTAAGTTACATGGCCGGAGAATATCCTCAACTTGAAGAGAGATATGTATATGCCAAAATATGGATCGACTATGATAAAAAGACATTTGGTAAAAGAGGCAAATTAGCAAGAATGCTTTACTCAACGAATATCGGTACCATTCCTGACAGTTCAGGTGTTTTGGTTAAATGTGATGGGGAGACTGTTGGTAAAATTGAAGCGGAATTTATGGAAAGGCTTAAAAAGGGAGACACTTTCGTTTTAGGAGGAAGTACATATAGGTTCAATTACGGTAAGGGAATGACCATTAACGTTTCACCGTCCAGCGGACCTCCGACAATACCTTCCTGGTTTTCACAGCAATTACCATTATCCTTTGATTTGGCCATGGACATACAGCGATTTAGAGCACATATGGATTCCATGTTTCAATACAGAAGAAGCAAAGAGGAAATTATGGAATTCATATATGATTATCTTTATGTTGATGACTTTGCGGCAAATTCAATATATGAATATTTTGTTGAACAGTTCAAGTATGCCCAGATTCCAAGCAACAGGAAAATGTTGATTGAATATTACCGCGGTTTTGGTGGAAGACGCTTTGTAATATTTCATAGTTTGTTTGGAAGAAAGGTAAATGATGCACTCTCCCGTGCAGTTGCTTACTTGGTAGCGAGAAGATACAACATGAATGTTACAATATCCATATCCGACAATGGATTTTACTTAAGTTCCGACAGTAAAATTGGCGGACTTGAATCATTCCAGGAATTGACACCTGAAAATTTTCGCCCGATTCTTACCCAATCACTTGAAAAAACAGAAACATTAGCCAGCAGATTCAGACACTGTGCCGGACGCTCATTGATGACACTTAGAAGATATAAGGGAGAATCCAAATCTGTCGGACGCCAACAAAAACGGGAAGCACTGGAAGACTATATGGATATTGAAAATGCACAAAAAGTAATAGAATGGATTGCATCAGAAGAAATGGAAATAAAAACAATAAATACTGTGATTCCAACACCATTCGCATTCAATTTAGTGTCACAAGGTTATCTTGATGTTTTAAATCAAAACGACAGAGCGGAATTTACAAAAAGAATGCATTTAGCAGTACTTGAACAAATTAAAGATAAATTAACAGACATATACTAACGGATAATATATTAATGATGAAAATATATAAATAACCTTAGAAAAGATAATATTTTAACAGACAAAAGGTGAAATAATGACTAAATGGAGTGCAGTGATTATCGGTTTTATATTGGCATTATTTGTTCAAGCATTTTTTGGACGTTATGAATTTATAGGATTGTTAATTGTTGGATTTATAGTAGGTTATATTGCTCATTCGGGAGCAATGGGAGGGCTTTGGAATGCTGCTGTAGCAGGTGCATTCGGTACAATTGTATCTGCAGTGCTCTTCATCATACTCGTTACTATAGGTGGCAGTACAACCGGAATTCTGGGAGGCCTTACAGGATTTACTTTTTCCGGAGTCGTTAGTTTAATCGAAGTGGCAAAGGAAATCATTTACTATGCAATAGTAATGGGAATTACTGGAGCGATAGGTGGAGCTATTTCATCAAAAAGAGACTAGGAGATAAAATATGGATTTAATGAATGATATTAATTGGAAATCATTGATTATTGGTGCGGCAATAACTGCTGCAATAATTATTATCGCATCCCATGGTTATGAATGGTTATACCTCTTTTCAGCCATCGGGATAATATATGTTGGATATATGGCTAAAAATATAAAATATGGTGCTATTCTTGGTGCAGTTGCTGCAACACCTATTGTCATTTTAGCATTTCAAGGAACATTGGGAACATTCAGCGGATTTTTCTCAACAGAAACTGGAATAATCAGTTCAGTAGTAATTATTCTTCTTGTAGGTGCATTTATAGGATTTGTTGGTGCATGGGGTAAAAGAGATCGTATGAAAGCAAAAGAAGAATATGAAAAAAAACAGAAAATCGGAAAAAATAAAAAGAAAAATAAAAAGAAAAATAATAACTAAATTATGTTATTATTTTTTCTAACTCATCTCTTTCTATACCATTTTTAATTTCTAAAGCAATTCTTCTACCCATACTCATCGGTTTGCCGTAGGTCAAGTATGAGTAAGGAGATCCATCCATGAAAGTGTTTGTACCACCATCAGTTCTTGCACTAATTTCAAAACAGATAACTTCTAAGTTATCGTTTACTAAAGTTTGCATACAGAAAGGTCCATTTAATCCAGGAGCAACTAATTTTTTAGCACTTTCAGTTAATTTATCAGCTATATCAAATACTTGTGGAAGCAATGATTCTCTGATTACGGCAGGGTGGTTACCTGTTACAACATAAGAAGGACTTAAATCAATGTCTAACTGGTCTTTTGCAGGCATTCTTACAAAACCGTCAATGCTTGATTCATATCTGGTATCCATTCCCATTAATTCAACTTTATCATCTAAAGCAGAGTAGAAATAGTGTATACAGTAGTTACAGCCTGAAACATATTCTTCGATATGTGCTGCTTCAACATCAGAGTCTTCTAACCAGCCACGTGCTTTCATAGCTTCGATTTTAGCATCGAACTCTTCTGTAGAAGATGCTACAAAATAACCTCTTCCCCCTCTTGCTCCAGGGAACTTTACCATTACAGGTCTGTCTATTTGATCAGGGCTATCATATTTATATGGAATACGGACATCACCTTCAACAAGCAATGCTCTTTCTTTATCCCTTTCAGCTTCCCACCTTAAGACATCCCTATTACCGAACATAGGAACATTGAATTTATCTTCAACATTATCCAAACCAGCATATGCAACAAAAGAACCATGAGGAATTACAATCGCATTCATATCTCTTAATTGCTGTTGAACATCCTCATTTACGATGTCTTTAAACTCATCAACAATGATATATTCATCAGCAACATCGAATCTTTGATATGGTATTTCTCTTCCTTTTTGACAGACAATAGCTGTTCTAAAACCTTCTTCCTTTGCACCCTGCAAGATATGCAAAGAAGTGTGGCTTCCAAGGGTAGCGAGTGTTATTTCGTCCTTATCATATTTACTTAAAATCTCCAATATGTCTTCTTTTTTAACTTCACCCATAAATATCATTCCTCAAAGATGATGATATTATATATATTTTTATAAATTAATAACTCTTTTTATTTGAAAATTTAAATGTTATAATAAACAGATTATATTTGAGGAAAATGTTATGTTAATAGGATTAATTTCAGACACCCATATTCCAGATAGGGCACGGGTAATACCGACAAAAGTTTTAGAATCATTTGAAAATGTTGATTTGATAATACATGCAGGAGACTTGACAACAACCGACGTCATTGATGAGTTGGAAAAAATAGCTCCAGTAATGGCCATTCAAGGAAATATGGATAGGGTTGCAGGACTTGATTTACCAAAAGCAAGAGTAATTGACTGTGAAGGCATTAAGATTGGAGTGGCTCATGGTGAAGTCTATCCGAGAGCGGATACACAGCAATTATTATATCTGGCAAAACAATTGGACGTTAACATTTTAGTTACAGGCCATTCCCACCAACCAAAAATAGAACAGGTCGAAGATGTACTGCTTTTAAATCCGGGAAGTCCCATTGTGCCAAGGCTTGCCGACAGGACTGTGATGTTACTTGAAATTAACAATAAAAATGTTGATGTGGAAATAGTTAAAATTGGTGCTCCAGTATGTGCTGCACTTGATTTTAGCCAATATCCGGAGGAATGAATATGGGCAGCAAATGGCAGATGGAGAGAAAAAAGGACCCTTATTATAGAAGAGCAAAAGCTGAAGATTATCGTTCAAGAGCCGCTTACAAACTTAAACAACTGGATAAAAAGTATAAAATCATTAAACAAGAAAACACAGTAGTTGATTTAGGGGCTGCACCAGGCGGATGGTCACAGATAGCCTTGGAAAAAGTTGGTGAAGAAGGAATTGTGGTTGGTGTTGACCTAAACCACATCAGAGGACTTCCTGATGAAAACTTTTATAGAATAAAAGGAGATTTTACCACACCGGAAGTTCAGGGGAAAATCATGCGCGTAATCGGAGGAAAAGCAAAAGTGGTTATGAGCGATGCATCCCCAGAGTTGTGCGGCATCAAGAATTTAGACCAATTGAGATCAATAGATTTGACAAATGCAGTGATTGGAATAGCGGACAATATCCTAGAACAAAAGGGAAATCTTGTAATGAAAGTATTTCAGGGCCCGGAATATAAGGAAATGTTGGATGGACTTAAAAAGAAATTCAGACAGGTAAAAACAACAAAACCACCATCATCACGTAAAAAAAGCTCTGAAATGTATGTTGTTGGTTTAGGATATAAACATCGCGTGAAAAAATAAGATGATGAAAAAAGGAACATAACATTGCTAAAATAATTAAAAAATAATTTAAATGAATTTTATCACATTCAATAATAGGATTTCTATTATGACATGAATAGAAATTGAACCGGAGGGAAAATGAACAATCAAACACAATGGAATTCAATTTTAACATTTATTTTAGCAATGATTGGATTAACCCTTGGAATAGGCAATATCTGGCGTTTCAGCTATATATTATATTCCAATGGAGGAGCATCATTTTTCATACCTTATGTCATTGCAATAGTTATTATGGGAATTCCATTTTTAATTTTGGAATATGGATTGGGTTTTAGCTTTAAGGAAAGTTTTTCAAAATTAATGCGAAGTATACGCCCAGAATTTGAAATAATTGCATGGATGTTGGTTTTATTCGTATTTATTGTGGTAATATATTACATGGTCATTTTAAGTTGGGATTTTGTATATTTAATAAACAGTTTCAATTTCGGATGGGGAGACAACCCGTCTTCATTTTTCATAAATAATGTTGGAGGAAGCACGAATTTAGCTAACGCAACATCATTTATCATTCCGACACTAATTTGCACATTGTTTTTATGGGCAATTTTTTGGTTCATATCCTATCGCGATATTGACAAAGGAATTGGAAGATTATCCACCATTTTAATTCCTTTATTATTCATATTGATGCTAATTATCATTATTTATGCATTTACATTACCAAATTCTAATTTAGGGATTAAAACATTACTTAATCCGAATTGGTCAGCATTATTAAATATAAATATTTGGCTTGCAGCATTCGGACAGACAATATTCACTTTAAGTATAGGGCAGGCTATGGTATATACTTATGCAAGTTATCTGCCCAAAAACACAAAATTAATCAATGAAGTATTGATAGTTGTAGGGACAAACACGGCATATGAAATATTTGTTGCACTAGGAGTATTTTCCATACTGGGATACATGTCTTCTGTTTCCCCAATACCCATGAATGAACTGATTAGTGAAGGCACAGGATTGATATTTATTGTATTTCCTCAGATTTGTAATGAAATGGGGATGATGGGCCATATTATAGCACCATTATTATTCATCTCAATATTATTTGCAGGAATAACATCCTCATTTGCATTATTTGAACCATTGCTTTCTTCAATGTGTGACAAATTTGGATGGTCCCGTCGAAAAGGAGTTACAATATTAACAATTGTTGCTTGTATCGCTTCAATTATTTTTTCAACAGGAATCAGTAGCTATTTAGTTGAAATTATTGATAAGTTTGTAAATAATTTTGGAATTTTGATTTTAATTGCCATTCAAGCAATAATATTCGGATGGTTCTATGGTGTTGAAAAAGTAATACCTTATTTAAATGAATTTTCAACATTTAAAGTGGGTAAAAAATGGGTTTTCATAATTAAATATGTATTACCAATTATTTTAATAGCAATCTGGATATTCGGTCTCGTTGGAATATTTGATGCTAGTAACCCCTTTGAAATAATTGTTGATTTGATTATTGCACTAATTGTAGTTAGTCTTTCAATATTGTTCACAAAATTAAACCCCCCAAGCCACAGATAATTTTTAAATATGTTTGAAATTACAATAAACCCCATAAATACAGTATTATGGTACTAAAATTTCATAATTAAACAAAATAAGAATTTTCAAAAAAAATAGAAGACAATCTTGAAAAAAAATAAAGAAAAAGAGTTAAAGATTTTCATATGCTTGGCGAGCATTAGCCAATTTCTCTTTAGCGAATTCAATTCTACTATCTACTTCATTTGATGGCTTATTTGCATCAAGCGCAGATTGAACATTATCAATAGCAGAAGAAGCTCGAGAAAGCTCTAATCTAGCATCGTTATATTTCTGGATATCTTTTGTAGTTCCTGAATAATAAGTTGATTTGACGGAATCAAATTTGGATTGTAAATCCCCATATTGAGATTTCAAATTAGCCAAATCATCATATTGATTTCCAGAAGATATTTCATCAGTAATCGATTCGTTAACAACACTAAATCCTACATAAGCTACAACAATAATTGTAGCGATAATCATGATAATTCCAACAACAGAAATTAACATAGATGTAGATTTAAATAATCTTAATCTTGATTTTCTCATAATACCCTCATTATAAAATAAATATTAATAATAAAACTATATTAATTTTAATATAAATGTTTTTCTTAAGACATCATATTTCACATGAGTTAAATCACATTTTCACAATGAAAACGCAACCTGTCATAAGTGTAGTAAAATATGATAAAAGTTGAATATAAAATTTATATATAACTTACTTTATCCAATTATTTTTTATGTATGAAAAATTAATGTAATAATAATGAAATCTACTAATAAATCACAAACATCAATTGCGAAATTTGAGGAATTTTTTGCAACTTCATATAAGGATGATGTATTTGAAATTCTCGAAACGTATCCTGATAACAGGTCACTGACTGTAGATTATAATACATTGGAAGTATTCGATCCAGATTTAGCTGATTTGTTGATAGATAAACCTGAGGAAGTTATTGAAGCTGCGCAAATAGCTGTTAAAAATATTGATCCCCTGGCTAAGGATGCTGATTTGAATATTCGTTTCAAGAATGTGACAAACATCATTCCCTTAAAAATCCTGTTGAGTAAATATATTGGAACATTTGTTTCTGCAGAAGGTATTGTCAGAAAAACAGACGAAATAAGACCCCGTATTGAAACTGCCGTTTTTGAATGTAGGGGCTGTATGCGTTTGCATGAAGTGGAACAGACTTCTGACAGAACAATTTTGGAACCTTCATTATGTGGAGAATGTGGCGGAAGGTCATTTAGATTGCTTCAGGAAGAATCACACTATATTGATACACAAACGGCAAGAATGCAGGAACCTTTAGAGAATTTATCTGGAGGAACCGAACCTAAACAGATGTTGATGATTTTGGAAGATGATTTGGTAGATGAATTGAATCCTGGAGACAAAGTAAGAATTACAGGAACATTAAAGACATTTAGAGAAGAGCGCAGCGGTAAATTCAAAAATTACATTTATGTAAATCATATTGAACCTCTGGAACAGGAATTTGAAGAACTGCATTTATCTGAAGAAGATGAAGAAGAAATTTTAGAACTGTCAAAAGATCCTAATATTTACGAAAAGATTATTAAATCAACTGCTCCTTCAATTAGAGGTTATCGTGATGTGAAGGAATCCATTGCATTGCAATTATTTGGAGGGTCTGCAAAACAGCTTGAAGATGAAACCCGTTTAAGAGGAGATATTCACATTCTTATTGTAGGGGATCCTGGTATCGGTAAGTCCCAGATTCTTAAGTATGTTTCCAAATTGGCCCCAAGAAGTATTTATACAAGTGGTAAAGGTACTACAGGAGCCGGTTTAACTGCAGCCGCAGTTAGAGATGAATTAGGTGGATGGTCACTTGAAGCAGGTGCATTGGTTTTAGGAGACCAGGGTAATGTATGTGTTGACGAACTGGACAAGATGAGGTCAGAAGACCGTTCAGCACTTCACGAAGCTCTAGAACAACAGACAGTTAGTATTGCAAAGGCAGGAATCATGGCAACATTAAATTCCAGATGTTCTGTTCTTGCAGCAGCAAACCCTAAATTTGGAAGGTTTGACAGATTTAAAGTTTTAGCTGACCAGATTGAATTGCCACCTCCAATTTTATCTCGTTTCGATTTGATATGGATTGTTGAAGATAAACCAAGTAGAAAAGGCGACTCAGAGCTTGCACAGCACATTCTTAATATTCACCAGTCCAATGCTGTGGATTATGAAATTGAACCGGATTTACTTAGAAAATACATTGCTTATGCACGTAAAAATGTTAATCCAGTTTTAAGCGATGAAGCAAATGAAGTATTAAAGAATTTCTATGTAGATACGAGAAACAGCAGCGGCAACACTGAAGAAAACACTGTCGTTCCAATTACTGCAAGACAACTTGAGGCTATCATCCGTTTATCAGAAGCCTGTGCTAAAGTAAAATTAAAAGAAGTGGTAGAAAAAGAAGATGCTAAAAAAGCAGTAAGGCTTCAAATGGCATCCCTCAAAGATGCGGGAGTTGATCCTGAAACCGGTGAAATTGAAGCAGACATTGTTGGTGGAGGAAGACCAAAATCCGAAAGGGATAAAATGAGCACCCTTGTAGATGAGGTGAAACTACTTGAAGAAGAATACAATGGTCAAGCCCCATTAAACGTCTTGAAAAGCAATATGGAAGAAAAACATGGTGTCAGTGAAGATAAAGTTGAAAACTTAGTTAGAACCCTGCAGCAAAGAGGAATTCTTTACGAACCTAATTCAGGATACTGGAAAAGAGTATAATTGAATTATTTATTCTACACACATAGTTTGATAGAATTAATTTCAAGACAAACTACAAATAAAGTGTTTAAATGAATTTGTGAAGTGTATGAATCATGGCTTGCGAAAAATACTAAATTTCAGATTTATATTATCAATCATGAGAATATCTATCAGAATATTATAACCAATTTCATGACAATACATTCCACATTAATTCAAATTATTTTTTAAAAAATCAATTTTAACAATAACTTAATAAATGATTAAAATCATATTTAATATATTATACTTATACTAATTTTCGGAGTGATAATATGGATAAATATGAAGATTTATTAGAAAGAGCAATAGACCAATTACCTCCTGAAGTATTTGAACATAAAAGATTTAAGATTCCTAAAGCTTATTCAGATATCCAAGGTAATAGAACATTCATTAAAAACTTCAAAGAAGTAAGTGAAGGTTTAAACAGAGACCCTCAACATTTATTAAAGTTCTTGATGAGAGAATTAGGTACTGCAGGTAACGTAGATGGTGCCAGAGCAATATTGCAAGGTAAATTTACCCATTACTTAATAAATGAAAGAATTGAAGATTATGTAGACAAATACGTAATCTGTCATGAATGTAACAGACCAGATACTAAAATTATAAGAGAAGGCAGAATATTCCTATTGAAATGTTCCGCCTGTGGTGCAACCGCTCCTCTCAAACAATTATAATTTTTTATCTTTTTTACTTATTTTTAAATGATTTTTATGTTTTGTATAGAATGCGGAAGCGAAAATAAACAGATGGTTGGAGAAATCTGTATTGATTGTTTTTTAAAGGATTTTCAGATGATAGAAATTCCAAAAAACATCACTGTTGAAATTTGCAGCCATTGCAATAGCCGTTTGGAAGAAGGAAAATGGAGCGAATCATATCTTCCAGAAGAAGAAATAATCTATCGCGCATTAGAAAGAAATATAAAAATCGATGATTTGGTTGAAAACGAAGAGATAAATCTTGAAATAGATCAGATAAAAGGAACAATAGCTAACTGTTTTGTTGAAGTTGTCGGTGAAGTCTATGGAGTTTCAATTGATGAAACACATGATT
Organism: uncultured Methanobrevibacter sp.; assembly: GCA_902777885.1. Taxonomy (GTDB): domain Archaea; phylum Methanobacteriota; class Methanobacteria; order Methanobacteriales; family Methanobacteriaceae; genus Methanocatella. Next base: position 3,949 of record CACYVR010000009.1, on the reverse strand, counting down.
GTGATGTAAGGATTAATAAAACCGTTTGTCCGCCATGCAGTAAAATGCAGTCAGGATACTATGAAACGGTGATTCAGTTTAGAGCAGACAATAGAGAAATCAAAGCTGAAGAGTATGAAAAAGCTGATGAAATCGTTGCAAGAACTTTAGACAAACAGGCAAAAGTGGATAAGCTAGCATATTGTCCCCAAATAGCTAAATTAAAAGAAGGTTATGATTATTACATAGGATCATTTAAAACCGGCCGTAAAGTTGCCGAAGCCCTGAAAGATGAGTTTGGAGGTATTATTAAAGAGTCCCCGAGGCTCATTAGTGAAGACAAATCAACCGGAAAAGGCCTTTATAGAATTTGGATTTCCGTCAGGATTCCTGAATTTGAAAATAATGACATCATTGAATTTGAAGATAAAATCATCCAGGTAACAGACATTGACAAAAACAGAGTTGTTGGAACGGACATTAAAACAGACAAAAAACATAACATCCCATTGAAGAATATGGATAATATTAAACTTATTAAAAAAGCATCCGAAATAGAAACAACAACAATAATTTCAATGTCACCAAAAATAATACAGATTCTGGATCCAAGTGACTATTCGGCTGTTGATTTGGAAATGAAAGACGGTTTTGGCGATTATAACATCGGTGATGAAATCAAAATCATTAAAATTGATAATTATATTTACTTAATCAAGTGATAACATGGATATTGAAGAAAAAATTCAGTTAATTGAAGAAGGTACCCTGGAAGTTATAGACACGGATGAATTGAAAGAAGTGCTTAAAAAAGATGAACCTATAGCTTATACAGGATATGAACCTTCAGGCAAAATCCATTTAGGACATGCCGTAACCGTGCAGAAACTTAAGACCTTGCAGAAATTAGGTTTTAAAATTAAAATATTACTTGCAGATTACCATGCGTTCTTAAATGGAAAAGGGACAGTTGAAGAAATAGCAGAAACTGCAGAATACAATAAAAAGTGTTTCCAGGCATTAGGCCTTGATGAAACAACAGAATATGTTTTAGGCTCATCATTTCAATTAAATCCTGATTATACCGACAAGGTTTATCAATTAGCTACAATGACCACGTTAAAAAGAGCAAGAAGAAGTATGGATCAGGTAAGCCGTGCAGATGATAATCCAAAAGTGGCCAGCGTAATCTATCCAATCATGCAGACTGTTGATATGGCTGCATTGGATGTAGACATTGCATTGGGAGGAATGGAACAGAGAAAAATCCAAATGTTAGCACGTGAAAATCTTGAAAAAATAGGCGAAAATGTTCCTGTCTGTATCCACACCCCATTATTGCATGGTCTTGACGGTGATGCCAAAATGTCTTCAAGCAAAGGCAATTACATTGCAGTGGATGATTCCGTTAAAGAAATTACCAAAAAAATCAACAAAAGCTACTGTCCGCAAGGAGAAATTGAAGGAAATCCTATGATTGAAATTGCAGAAACTTTTGTTTATCCAAATCAAGATACTTTACTTATTAAAAGACCTGAAAAATTCGGTGGAGACATTGAATTGACTCATGACGAATTGATTAAGGAATTTGGTGAAGGCAACTTACACCCAATGGATTTGAAAAATGGAATTAAAGATTTCTTAATTGAATTCTTTGCTCCAGTAAGAGAATACATGGAGGAAAATTAAATGGAAGAAGAAGAATATCAGATGGGCATACCAAACGGTGTTGGAGAAGCTATGCTTGCACATGCAATTGACAAATTTGATGTTAAACTCGAACAGACCGAATTTGGCCCTAAACTCATAGGTTCTTATGAAGAACTTGAAAAAGCAAAACAATTCTTGGCAGATGCCATTGCTGAAAGATTAAAAGAATTGGAAGGATAGTACTCCTTCCCAAATTACTATTTTTTATTTTAAATGAAAACATCTACTCAGTTAAATCTCTAAAATCAACATCAATTCCATCATCAATTTTTAACAAAGCCACAAAAGCATTTGAATTGACAGGTCTGTTTGAACTTCCGGGATTAATCAAATGCATGCCATTTACTATTTCATGATTTGGTCTGTGAGTATGGCCGCTGACAACAATATCTGCCTCATATTTTAATCCAGATTCATACAAATCAATTTTATCTCCATGAACCAAAAGAATCTTTTTTTCTTTAATTTCAATTATTTCATGTTTTTTTAAATCCAACTTATCATTATTTCCCAATACTGCAATGACTGGAGCTATTTTATTTAAATCATCCAAGACATCCTGAACAGTAATGTCTCCAGCATGCAAAATCAAATCTACACCATCAAAGATTTCAAATATTTTTTCAGATAGCTTTCCTCTTTTAGGAGTTATATGAGTATCTGAAATTAATCCAATCAACATGAATAATACCTATTTTAAATTAAAAGTAAAATCAGCCTTCCGCATTCCAATCAATGAAATTATTTACGCCTCGCACATACCAACAAACAGGACATATTTCCTCATAGTCATCGACATATGTTCCGCAAACAGGACATTCCCACATAGAAATCACCTTCCATTAAACATTATTATATAGTCATCACAAGCTATTGAATGCAGTCTTTGCATAAACCGACATATGGCGCAACAGCTTTTTTAATATCTGATGAGACCTTATTAATACCATTATTTGCATTTATTATCTCATGATTAAAGTCCTTAATGACATTCAAATAATTGGCTCTGACATTAGTTAAAAATTCCTCATTTTCAAATTCATCCTCGCCAGAAGCTCTTGCAACTGATGTTTTAACATCCAAATCCAGGAGCAAAACCAAATCAGGATGATCTATCAGATAAAAATACTTTTTTATCATCTTCCAATTTATCCATTATCAGCATCCTATCCGCTGCAAAAAGCAATCCTAATGTTTTTTGAATCCGGTCTGTTGTAGAATCACTTCTTAGTAGGATTTTTCTAATTAATTTACCGACTTCAGAGCCAGTTGGCTCAACCAATGTTTCCACTTCATATCCATTAGCTTCCAGCCATTCTTTAAGCAATTCGATTTGTGTGGATTTTCCAGCACCGTCAATTCCTTCAAACACAATATACATAAAAATAATTTTAGATGAGATTATATTTAAACATTTTATTTAATGATACCACGTTGAAAAAATCAAAAAATATTTATGGTATACTGAGTATACCACAATGTATGATGAACAAAACAATTAAAATTTCTGAAAGTACACACCACAAGTTATCTGAATTTGCTTCTAAGAAAGATACATTTGATGATGTAATAAACTTTTTAATCAATTATTATATTAATAATGAAGAATTTACTAATAAAGAAGCAGAATATTACAATAAAGAAATAGAAGATTTTGAAAATGGAAATTTAGAAAACGTACATGAAATAACATTGAAAGATTTAGAAAAAAGAATATTGAAATTAGAAAATGAGCTTAAACCATGACCTATAAATTATTTGAACACAACCAAGTAAAAAAATTTTTCAAAAAACATAATCATGACAAAAAATTGCTTTTAAGAATAAATAAGAAATATTTTGAGATTCTAAAAAATCCCTATGCACCAGAATTTAAAGAGTTAACTAGTTCAAAATGTCCAAAATGTCAAAGAGCTAGAGTAGGGGACTTTAGAATAATTTTTTATCATATTTTTGCAAGAACACCCCGACCTCTTAGGTCGGGGATGAATTGCACTGTAAGGGGAGGGTATACTATATTATAATGGGTATTGGTTTCTTTTTTTTATTTTTTTATGCTTGTTTTGAATGTTAAGTAGTATTTTTTTAAGTTGGTATACTTTTTTTCTATATATGTTTTTTTGGGATATTGGTTCATCTTTTATGTTTTGTTGGGTATTAGTCGTCAAATGCTCTTGGTATTTCTTTATATATGGTGTATGGTTAATATTTTATTGTAACTCTACTTTGAGTTAATGTAATATGGTTCAGTTGGTGATTT
>CACYVR010000008.1 GCA_902777885.1 uncultured Methanobrevibacter sp. | reverse complement strand
TTTTTTTAATTCTATAATATTTCTTTTATGCCGCTGTCTGTAATAATCATCAATGAATTAAGATTTTCAAGCATTAATGAAGCTATTGGATGGGTCTGTATATCCTTATTCATAAAAACAAGTTCTTTTTCTACAATATCAACCCAATTAACATTATAAATAACTAAACCATTAGCGATTAATCCCAAATATTCGGGAATAAATCTGTTTTCATTGATTTCTTCAAAATACTGATTTTTACGCAATATTTCTCTTAACACATTATCCATATTAATCATCTCTTTCATACACAAACTTAGGAACGGCTTCTTTAAAAGGATCGAATGTCTCTCTGTTTTTTACTTCCATACATTTCATGCTGACTTTTGAATGCAGGGATGAAGGAAGCCTTAAAATCCTTTTCAAATCAATAGAAACCTTGGCATCAATAGTGGCCAGGTTAACATGAGCCATTGCTTCAACTAAATTTTTATATCTTCTAGGTCCAATATCTCTTTTAAAATAACCCCATTCATTGTTATCCAAGTGATGTCTTGCTTTTAATATGTCTTTCATTAATTTGGGGTTAATGCCATCGATTTTTTCACTTCCCGTTAAATGCTGGACATTATATTTCATTTTTTCGGTAAATATTTTGGAATAGCCTACGGGAATTGAAAAATGTTCGAAGTTAAAAGCTTTATTTGAAATGTCGGTGTTGATAAACTGGGATTTTGGAACTTCGGCACCTGCAACATATTTCAATACTTCAGATCTAAGTTCGCTGTTGGCAAGCATCATCTCCTCATCTAATATTCTGATATGGTATCCTCTGCCGGAATAGATTAAATGGATGTTATCAAGACCTAAATCTCCATTTAACGTATCAATTAAAGAATTGACTATTTCTAAAGCTTCACCTAAACAAATTTCACAAACACCATCACAATTGCAGGATCTGATAGGTATGTCTTTTGCATCAACGTCAAAGATATATTCGGCTTTCTGCCAGTCCTGTCTTCTTCTAGGTTCATTGTAAAAAGCTACTGAAATATATGCTGCAAATGGCGCTTTATATCTAAGGAATTTTCTCAGAGACTCTGTTCCTCTGAAAGTTTTATATCTGTCATTAGGACCTCTACCGTTATGGTCAAAACCAAACTCTCTTTTTTTAATTCCATCTCTAATGAATTCGGGAAGGTCTTTTTCGCTCCATTCTTCACGATAATATTGGCGTCGTTCTTTCACGGTAGCTTTTGAAAACATAATATGAATTATTTTCATCAAGGTATATATTTTTTGGTGAAGTGTGATTTTTGAAACCTTTTATATATTAAACTTCCTATAATTATGAATATGGTATTGTAGGTGAGGATAATATAAAAATCATAATAAAAAAATTTTAAAAATGAGCATTAATGCCCATTTTTGAAGTTGAGTTATGTCAATTTAAAAGCCTGAATTTCATTAAACATGGTCTTTTGTATAAGCTTTTAAAGAGATAGTTTCTTTTTGTAAAGCTATATCTTTCCATCCGTCCCCTGTATTTACAAAAGTCGAATTTGTTAAATAATGTTGTCTTGAATATTTTAACACAGGAATACTTTTCGTTTTCATCACTACCTTAAAGTTATCTCCCTTTTTAACCGGTATTTCTTTTGATAATTTAACGGTATGGAATCCATGATATGGTGCCTTTCCATTTTGTGTATGTTTTAATTCTCCATTCACATAGATTTCAAGTGTGTAGTCTTCACCATCTTCACTAAAGTAGGTTCCAACACCACTGATTAATTCATCTCCAATGCTTGTATAGTTATTTGAATAGCTTACTTCCTTATCATATTTATCAATGCTTAAGTTTCCGGATAAGTCTGTCTGATAATTTTTTGTATAATTTTCAGTATTTTCAATGATATAACCTACTGTATAGCTTTCTTTTCCAATAGTTTTGTCATAATAGGAAACATATCCATATCCGTCTTTTCCCCAGCTAGTATTCCAGCTGTTTTTAATTAGCCATGCTCCATCTCCAGGAGGTGTTATTAGGAAGTTGCTTGCAGAATAATTATCGTCCCATCCAACAACTGTAACCTCATGGTTTCCTTCTTTGCTTACATTCAGATATTGTGCTGCGGTCTTATTGTTGAAATAAGGCACTTCCTCATTATTGGTATATGATATATCCAGACCGCCATATTTCATAATTGCTTTTTTATATGCGTCGTTATCAGTAAAATTTTTAGGGGGTTCTACAAATATTGCGTCTTGGATGTGAATATTTTCGCTTTTGTTGATTAATGGGGACAATCTTCCCAATTCATCATATTGATCGTTTTCTTCTGTGACTGGTCCAAGCCAACTTAAAACATATTCTAAAGCCCAATCAGAATATCCTCCATCACTGGAACCTTTTAATAATCCATATTTTGAGTTTCCAAGCATTGTGTTTACCATATGGCTTTCTGAAAAGTTATATTCCTTTCCTGTTGCTTTTAGTAATGCAGATTCTATTGCTCCACATGCTCCAAATGCCCAGCATGAATTTGCATCTCCCTGAATCTTGACTGGAGTAACTCCTTTAATGTCACGCAAATCGAAACGTGATGGAATAGGATCAATATTTACTGTTTTATTATTAAGATTGAGTTTAGCACTCTTTTCTGATATGATTGAGTTATAATTAGTGTCATTTAAAACTAAAGAGTCATTTGTATAAGTATTCTTTGTTAGAGTATTTTCACCAAATACGCTATGGATAGCTTCGTGATTATTTTTAAAGTTATCGTTAGCACTATTTAATTTGGAATCATAGGCATATATTGCATTTTTAGTATTTTCTGTGAAAGTTGATGAATTTGAACTGAGATTTGTCATATCACTGTAAATTGCTCCTCCATTAAATAAATCTTGTTCAGGTATTTTATTTGATTTGAAAGTACAATTGCTCATATTAAAATTTACAAGTGATGTATATATTGCCCCTCCATCAATATTAGCATTATTATTTTCAAAAATAGAATTTTCTATTCTTAAATTGCCCATGGTTTGGACTAACGCACCGCCAAAATTGGCATTTGAATTAGAAAATTTGGAGTTTGCGATGTGCATCTTTAATCCAGGTAGTACATTGCCATCTATATCTATTGCCCCACCATCGTTTTTTGATGTATCGTTTTCAAATGTACAATTATTTATTTCACCGGATATTACTTCTCTTAGCCCTATTGCTCCTCCAGTTTCACCAGCATTTAAATTTTTAAAGGAAGAACCTTCAATAGATATATTTCCTTGAGCATATATTGCAGCACAATATTTTGCCTTTGAATCGCTAAATTTAGAATTATGAACATCTAATGAATTATTTGCGTAAATGCTTCCTCCCCATTGTGCATTTGTATTGCTGAATATACAATTTGTTATTTTTGTATAATTTGAAGTACGTATGGCTCCGCCATTTTCTTTAGAAGTCAGGTCTTTAAATGTGGAATCCTTAATGTTCATATCTGCTTGAGCTTGTATTGCTGAGCCGGAATTGGGTTTTGAATTAATAAAAGTTGAATTGTCAATATTTAAATTTTTTTCGCAGTAAATACTTCCTCCATAATTGGCAGCATTATTGTTAAAAATACAATTTGTTATATTTGTTGAAGCATTATTTTTGCTGTTGTATATGGCTCCGCCGGTGTCTGCAGCATTATTGGTGAATTTTACATTTTCCAAATTTACGCTGGAATTTTCATAAATAGCTCCACCAAAATCTTTTCCGGAATTTCCATTAGTAAAACTAAGATTTTTGATTGTAACATTTTCTCCGGTAATATTGAATATTCTGGACTGATTTGAAGCATCAATCGTGTGGCCGTTACCGTTTATGGTAATATTACTTTTGTCTATTAAAATTCCTTTCTTTAACTCATGATCACTTGAATTATCATATTTATAATTCTGTTTCAGTTCTATAGTATCTTTACTATTGTCAATTTCTTTTTGAAGTGTTTTAAAATTTTCTCCAGATGAAACAACATTGAATGATATAATTACGCCAATAAGTAGAATACATAATATTCCTATGGCAATAAGAATTGCATTTTTTTTAATTTTTTATTCCTCCGTTATATTTTTATTAAATATATCTATAAATTAGTTTTATATTATAATATATATTAATTTTTCATAATTAACATTATCATAATTAATAAAAAAATATCTTTTAAATGTTATTATGTTCTATTTAATTTGAAGGTATGATTAATGAATGTTCAGATTATTTGAGAATGATTTAAAATTGGAATATTTCCTCAAAAGTCTAAATCACATTTGATCATTTTACTCGGATAATAAACATCGTTGTATCATCAAATTGCTCTTCATAATTGCAGAATGCTTTAATATTTTCTTCTATGGATGATATTATGGTGTTGACATCATCATTTTTGTGAGCATTTATAATATTTTTCAGTCTTTCTTCTCCATAAAATCCTTTATAATTATCATTAGCTTCTGTTACACCATCAGTATATAAAAATATTGTATCTTCTTTTGTCAATGGAATAATATGTGTTTTATAATTCATATTTTCCATAGCGGCCAATACTAATTCCGGTTCAATATCCATATATTCAAAATCATTATTGTTTAATTTAATTAATGGGGGATTATGGCCGGCATTAACAAATGATAATTCCATAGTTTTCACATTGATTTTTCCAAGCCAGCAGGTAACAAAATGATTTTCCACATTCTCTTCACAAAGACTATTATTTGCCTCATAAAATGTTTTTGATAAATCTTTATATTGTTTTGCATAGTCCTGAATTAGTGTCATTGCTTTAACCATTATTAATGCTGCAGATATTCCCTTTCCGCTGACATCTCCAATTACAAATCCAATATTGTCTTCATCTATCTGGAAATAATCGTAAAAATCTCCTCCTACTTGACGAGCAGCTTTCATAATTCCCCAAAGTTCAATTTTATCACAAAATTTATCATGGAATTCTTCAAAATCTTTGGGTATCATTGAATATTGAATGTCACTAGCTAATTTTAGTTCCGTTTCATATCTTTCTTTTTCAGATGTTATTTTCACCAGATTACGCTCATATTTTATCACATCATGTTCCATATCCCAAAGCGAATCTATTAATGATTTTATTTCATTATTTACATTGATTTTTTCCAGTCTCTGTTCATGCTGTGAATACTCTTCATGGGTGGTAATTGTTTCAGACATGATTTCAGATAATCTATTCAATGGTTTTGTCACGTTTTTTTCTATATAGTACAGGTATAATAATAATGGTATTGACATTACGATAAATAAAAACAGGGTAATCTGGGTGACATTTAAATAGTCTCCATAGTCTCTCAAACCTAAAATGTAATGTATGACTATTAAGATGATTGATATTATCATAATCAACAATACTATGGATATATTTACTTTTGAAAATAGGTTAAGTACAGTATAGTGTCTAATTTTAAAAATGTCTTCGTCATATGGCTTTAATAAATAGATTATAAGCAATGCTGTGATAATTAACATTAACACATTATTATTGTAATCTAAAAAGAATGTTTGAATTAATCCTAGACTGATGAATAATATCAAAAAAATGGGATATATTTTTTTAGGTAAAAACTCTTTGAACTGTATTTTGGGAGTATACATTGGTATTTTAAAGTAATTAACAGCATATAGTGATATTAATGCAATTAAAAAACTGAAAATTGTTGAAATATAATTAAATTTAAATTCATAGTCCAATATTTGAGTTTCGATAAAAGTAAAGAAAATTAATATTGTTATGGCATATGAGAAAAATATGATAAATAATTTGATTATATTATATAAACCCATAAAATTTGGACTTTTCAATCCATATTTATTCATAATTGAATACCAGGACTTCCATACTGTAAAATTACTGATAAAAAACAATAACACGACCAATACATTAGAGATAATGTGTTCTGGATATGTTATCATCAAAAAAATAAATTCCGTTAATGCAAATCCTAAAATTGCAAAAGGTCCTAAAATTAAACTTAAAACTGGCAGTATTATTATATGAAGGTCTCCGAATTGAGGAAAAATTTTAGAGACTCCAAAAAGAATTGAAGTTAAAATAATTGAGAATAATACAATGAATTTTCTTGATTTAAAAAGATTCCTTTTATTTTTCATTATTCTCACTTCCCATATATCTGATTATTAGCATGGTCATATCATCAAACTGATCTTCATTATTGCAGAATTCAGTTACTTCCTTTTTAATCATTTCGAGTATTTCATTTATATTTTCATTTTTATATTTATTTATAGTTTCTTTTAAACGTTTTCTGCCAAAGAACTCTTCTTTGTCATTATTTGCATCCGTAATTCCGTCAGTGTACAAAAATATTAAATCTCCAGGATTTAAACTTAATTCCTGCTCATTATATTCTATCTCTTCAAGTCCTCCCAAAACAAAATTGGGATCAGTATCCAAATATTCAAAAGCATTGTTTTTTTCTTTAATCAATGGCTGTTCATGTCCTGCATTTACAAAGGTTAGTTTTCCGGTCTTAATATTTAACTTTCCAAACCATGAAGTAACAAATAATCCTTCATCATTCCTTTGGCATGACAACTCATTCACATTTTCATAAATTTCTTTTGGATTTTCATGGAATTTACTATGATTTCTAATTAAATACATGGTTTTAACCATAAATAATGTTGCAGGGATTCCTTTTCCGCTTACATCTCCAATAACAAAGCCTATATGTTCATCGTCTATGTCAAAATAGTCATAAAAGTCTCCACCAACTTCCTTTGCAGGATTCATAAATGCAGAAATTTCAAAGGCCTTATCTTTAGAAAATTCATCAAAATCTGTTTTTAACATGTGGGTTTGGATATTGTTTGCAACATTGAACTCAGTTTCAATTCTTTCATTTTCCATTGTTGTTTTTTTAATTTTAGATAAACGATATTCAATAGATTTTGTCAGTTTGTCAAAAGCTTTAACTAATTTGGAAATTTCATCATTCCTTTTGCTGTATCTTTTCAATTTTTTGTTTAGTTCAGTGTTCTTTTCCAATTCATGATTTTTATATCCCTTCAAGGCGTTTATTAAATCATAAATTGGATTTGTTAGAATTTTTTCGATATGGATAATATGGAATATTAAAAACATTAAAACCAATCCGCTTCCATAAGCAATGGTAATCATATATGTGAAATTGATATCATCAACCCATTTGTCGGTAATATTCTTAATTAATAGGATAAGTGTATCAAAGTTTACATATGTAACAATGACCAATACCACTATAAATATCAGGATTATCTTTTCGATAATTGAATAATTTGTTCCTCTATTTTCAATAGGGCTATCTATTTTATTAAAATTAAACACGGTTATTGTGATTATGGATATTATAAAAATAATCATGTTCACAAAAGTATTGTCAAAAGATGTGGTCAGTATTATAATTGTATAAATTGGCAATAACACAAACATTATTCTAAAATAATTGATTTTAATATTAATTTTTGTAAACAATTTTTCTGGAGTCTGTAAAGGGATTTTTAAAATATTAAAGATACTAATAAGCAATAAACCAGATATTGTTCCAAAGTTAAACAAATCTAAAAAATATGAAAATAGATTAATTTCAGTTGTTAATGGATATAATGCGCTAAACGGTGGATATGCTTTAAGAGCAATGTTAATAAAAGACCAATAACAAATTGAAATAATAAACATTATTTTAATAAATTTTATAATATTGTATGTCGAATCAAATTTGGGTGTGGTTATTGTGTTTCTTTTAAATGTGGTATACCACAGTTTATATGCTGTAACAGAAAGGGAAAATGTAATTATAAAGTCAAGAAATGAAGCAAGTAAATCGCAGCCCATGTTAACTTCAAAAATAAACATCGAAACTGAGTGGCCTAAAGCTCCTGCCGGACCAAACATCAAAGCAAAAATAGGGCCAAGTCCAATATCTGGAATTACAAATCTTCCTGCAATAGACATGTATCCGAAATAATAAAAAAATATTGCCCTTATAAGGAATGTGAATAAAAAAAGGAATATTTTATTATTAAAGAGTTTTTTAAGCATATTTATGACCCAAATTATTTGTCATTGAAAAATATTTAATATAATCTATTGAATTTAATTTAATCTATTATATAATAATTGTATATTAATATTAATAAATCTAATTAACGAATTTGTTGGTATGTTTTTAGTTTTTTGCTATGATTTTTTAAAATAGATAATATAATTTAAATATATATTTTTTTAAAATATTATTATGGAAGAAATATTTGAAGTAATTGGTGTTGAACACTTAAAAGTAATTTTATCCAATTTAACTCCAGAAGAAATTGTTAAGCCTGCTTATGACAATTGGTTTCCAACTCAAAAAACAGGCCATACTGTTTTGGATTTAGAAACAGGTGAAGTTAAGGGCTTATCAATAGAACACAATCAAATGCCATTACAATCAATGATGTATATTGAATTGTATACCATAAAATCAAGCGATTATCCGATTGAACCTGAAGAATTGTTCTCAAAAACAGAATATGATGATTTTTTAGAGTTCATGGAAGACGAACCATCAGAATTTGCACCAGATATGCTCAGTATTTTTTGCGAAGAAAATAATATAGATGAAGAGTCACGAAGTATTGGAATTCTGGCTTATAGATTTTCAAAAAACGATCAGCAAAATTATAATATGTGGGAATCATCCATATTGAATAAATATTATGATAAGACTGATGAAAATCATAATCCTTTTCAATTCAGCCAAAGTAGTCTATAATTATAGTTAAAAAGCATATGGGGGAATAATTATTAAATTTTTCACATTAATTTTAAAAAATCCCTTTAGGAATAAAACTCGAAGTGCATTGTCCATTATTGGAATAGCTATTGGAATTGCCACAATTGTTGCCTTGGGTCTTATCACTGCAGGTATGGAGGATTCAGTTCAATCAACTTTTAATGAAGGAGGAGCTGAAATTACGGTTACCAATGCAACTAATCTCGGTGGAGCTTCAGCTCTTCTTAATTCATCACTAATAGGTGATTTGAAAAATGTAACCAATGTATCTGATGCTGTCGGCCAGCTTTCAGCCAGAGAGTCCAACCAATCATTTATGAGGTCAGGAGGTTCGAATTTTGCAACGACAGTCTATGGGATAAACGCTTCCAAATTGAATTTGGTAGGTATTAGCAAGGTAAACGGTTCAATTTATAATGAAGACTCATTTGAAGTTATCATGGGTTCAAGATATGCTGACTTGAATAATCTCAGTGTAGGTGACAACTTAAGCTTTTTAGGGCATGATTTTAAGATTGTCGGAATATATGAAACCGGAAGCATGATGATGGACAATGGTGTTTACACCTCATTAACGAAGCTTCAAAATATTTCAGATACGGATAAGGTTTCATCCATTCTGGTTAAAACGTCAGAAGGCGTCAACGACACAATCGTCAGTCAAAATATTAAAGATAAATATGGAAATCTATCAACACTGACCAGTGAAGAAAGGTCTTCAATGCTTAATGAGGTAATTTCAATACTTGATGCTGCATCTCTTGCCATTTCAGGTTTGGCAATTATTGTAGGGGCAATAGGCGTTGTCAATACAATGGTCATGACAGTATATGAAAGGACAAAGGAAATTGGTGTTTTAAAGTCTATCGGCTGGAAAAGCAGAAAGATATTGAAAATGATTTTAGGTGAAACGTTGGTCATAACAACACTGTCAGGAATTATCGGTTCGGCTTTTGGAATTCTGGTAGCTGAAGTAGGTGTTAAGCTTATTGGAACTAAAGGATTTTCACTGGTATATACTCCTCGGACATTCATCCTGGCATTTGGAATCACTTTTATTGTAGGAATCATCGGTGGACTCTATCCTGCTTATAAGGCATCAAAACTTGCTCCAACAGAAGCATTGAGGTATGAATAGGTGATTTGATGGAATTGATTAGATTGGCAAATGTCTTAAAGGAATATGATAACGGAGCGGTAATTGCTTTAAACAACATTAACCTATCAATCGAAAAGGGAAGTTTTGTATCCATTATTGGGCCGTCAGGATCTGGAAAGTCAACACTGCTGAATATGTTGGGGGCACTGGATTCACCGGATTCCGGTCATGTCATTATAGATGGTGTTGATTTGGCAACCCAAAAGGATTTGAGTGATTTCAGACGCCATGAAATAGGCTTTATTTTTCAGCTTCATAATCTCCTGCCTAATTTAAATGTTCAGGAAAATGTTGAAATACCATTGATGGATGCAAAAATGTCTGAAAAGGATAAGCACAGAAGGGCATTGCTTTTCATTGAAGCTGTTGGATTACTTGACAAGAAAAAACAGAAGCCAAGTAAATTATCTGGTGGTGAACGTCAAAGGGTAGCTATTGCAAGAGCCTTGGTTAACTTTCCATCAATAATTCTTGCAGATGAACCAACCGGTGCTCTTGATACGAAAAACGGTCAAAAGGTACTTGACGTTTTACGCTTTGTCCATGAATCAATTGGTGCAACACTGATTATAGTAACTCATGATATAGATGTGGCCCGCTTGGCAGACAGAACGATAGAAATCAGGGACGGCCAGATAATCGGGGACTATTATAACCGGTGATTATTCACTTTTTGCCTGCTTGTCCAGCTGGAATTTTTTACGCCCATAACATGATAATGGGTTATTTATTCCTTTGCATGAACCGTCAGGCTTACATAGCTGCGGCAAGTGGATTTTTATTTTTTCACAGCTCATTGGGGTGTACCAGGTCGTTTCCCCTTCATGGTTAATGTCCACTTCACTGTGCATTCCAAATCCTAGTTTTGAAATGATATTCACTTTTTCCTGTGGCTGGTCTTCAAATAATGGTGGAGTACAGTTGTCTGCTGCATCAAATATCAGCGGTAAAATCTCATTTTGTGTAATTGATAAGTCAGGATCCACGTCAGATACCTTTATCGTTTCATCTGATGCAAAAATTCTTGGATAGAGCCTTGCATAGGATGCAAATGAAGTTAAAAGAAGAACAATAGCATCATTACGTCCTCCGGAAGATACTCCATTGACAGTATTTTCAATGCATGGGGGAAATGCTTCAGGGATTAGTTTTCCTGCCTGTACTGTTCCGTAAATTCCTCCGCTTCCAGCATAATACTGGTTGTATTTGCTGATTTCTTCTGGAATAAATTCTTTTAGTTCTTCAGATAATTTGATTATTTCAGGATGCATTTCCACTCTTTTAGACATTTCCTTAATTCTTGCAATGTATTCTTCAGTTTTTTGCATAATGAGTCGTGATAGAATCAGCTCCTTAACGCTGTCTCCCACTAAAATGTTGTACATCCTCTCGGGGCTTCTGTCTGTAAATTCATCAGCATAATTGTTTAGGAATTCGTCCTGCTGAAGAATTATATCTCCATCCTGAATGAGCAGTTCGCTAAGTTTAAGTTTTTTGCTGGCTATTACATCCTTTAGAGAACTCCATTTGATTGATCCGTCTATTTTTATTTCATCCAAAATCTCATCAATTATTTCTTCCCTATTTGAAGGAGTTAATTTCGCCAGTCTTTCCTGAATTAGGACTCCCTGTGATTCAATAAACAATCTTGTTTCTCTTGAACCTATATTGAATTGTATTGCAATGGCCTGACAGAGTACATGAAATATTACAACATCCTGTTTAAAAATAGCTTCATTTAAAAGGAATTCAAATTCATTTTGACTGTAATTTTTATTGTTTTTCTTCTCGATTGCCCATTGCATTCTTTTAAATGCCAAATCTTTATATGATTTTGGTATTAATGAATCGTCTGAGATTTTTTGGTTTGTTGTATGAATTACCTCTTCAATAAGGTATTCATCTTCTCGCTCCAGTTGATTCAAGTCCCCATAATCCTTTATGATTTCTCTTCCTTC
>CACYVR010000007.1 GCA_902777885.1 uncultured Methanobrevibacter sp. | reverse complement strand
GGGGATGATGTATTAATTTATCAAGGTGTAATTCTTGGAGGTACAACTACACAAAAAACTAAAAGACACCCTACTGTTGAAAGGGGTGTTATTATTGGGGCTGGTGCTAAAGTAATGGGAAATATTACTATTGGTGAGTATTCCAAAATTGGTACTGGCGCTGTTGTTTTGAAAGATGTTCCTCCGGAATCAACTTGTGTTGGAGTCCCTGGAAGAATTGTTAAATGTAAAAACAATGCTCATGTTGTTGATTTAGAACACAATAAATTACCTGACCCTGTTGCTGAAGCAATAAGGTCTTTAGAAAAGCAAATTAAGGAAAATGAAGAAATTATTAAAATTTTACTTGATAAACATGATCTCTGTTTAAATGAAGATGTCTTAGAGCAAAAGAACTATGGAGATTTATTGAAAAAAGATGGTGATTAACAATGAAACCGCCTTGTGAAATAGTTGTATGGTATGTAATACCTGCCATTAGATCAGAATTAGCTAAAGAACTCTTGAATTTAGGAATGAAACAAAAAGACGTATCAGAACTTATGGACATAACTCAACCTGCAGTATCACAGTATATCACTGATAAACGGGGTAGTGGAATTAAGTTAGAAGATGATGTAAAAGAGATGATTAAGGCTTTTGCATTTGAATTATCTACTGGTGAATCCACTAAGGCGGATTTAATTCCAAGAACCTGTGCAATTTGCAGGAATGTTAATCCTATGGATGTTTTAAATCAGCTTAATGTTGATAAATCTGAGTTGAATGATGACTGTCAATCTTGTATGGGGTCTGAGGCAAAATAGGAAATAACTGATATTTTTAGTAATATTTATATACTATTAATATCTAATATTTTATTAGTATATTGATTTTTTTCAGGCAAGTTAACCGAGCGGCTTAGGTGCGTGGCTGCAGACCATGAAACGGGGGTTCAAATCCCTCACTTGCCTCTATTTATATAATTATTTTTTGAGGAATTTTTTATGGATATTTATTCTACATTAACTCGTAGTAAAGAGAATTTTGAAACTATTAATGAAAATCGTGTTAACTTATTTGTTTGCGGTCCAACTGTTTATGATGATGCTCATATTGGTCATGGTAGAACCTATATCTCTTTTGATACAATAAAAAGATATTTGGAATATTCAGGTTATGCTGTTTTTTATATTCAAAACATTACCGATATTGATGATAAAATTATTAACAGGTCAAAAGAATCTGGAATTCCTGCACATGATATAGCTAGGAAGTTTGAAAAAAGGTATATTGAAGACATGACTAAATTAAATGTCACAGGTGTTAATTTATTTGCAAGAGCAACTGATCATCTTGGCGAAATAATAGACCAAATTCAAAGATTAATTGACAAAGGATTTGCTTATGAAAGTGAAGATGGAGTTTACTTTGAAATTGAAAAATTTGAAGAATTTGGAAAGTTATCAAATCGTAAAATTGATGAATTGGAATCCCACAGAGAATTGGCTGAAACCACAAAAAGAAATGAACAGGATTTTGCATTATGGAAAAAACGGGAAGGTGTAGACGAACCTGTATGGCCATCTCCATGGGGTGATGGAAGACCTGGTTGGCATATTGAAGATACTGCAATAACTGAATACTACTTTGGTGAACAATATGATGTTCACGGTGGAGGACTAGATTTGATTTTCCCTCATCATGAAGCTGAAATTACACAAATGGAAGCTGTAAGTGGCAAATCTCCAATGGTGAGGTACTGGTTACATACAGGATTTTTAAATGTTAACGGAGAAAAAATGTCTAAATCCTTAAATAATTTCATTACAATTCGTGACTTGCTCAATGATTGGGATGCAGATACATTCAGATTCTTTGTTTTATCCACTCATTACAGAAGTCCAATTGATTTTTCAAAAGATTCTCTCCACCAATCCCAAAAAAGTTTAGAGAAAATTAAAAAATTTTATACTTCATTGGATGTTGAAGGCAGTAATGCTGAATCTGATTTAGAAGCTTTAACTGTTGCTAAAAAAGAGTTCTTTAATAGTATGGATGATGATTTTAACACTCCAAAAGCTATTGCTTCTATTTTTGTTTTAATAAGTGATTGTAAATCTATTGATTTGTCTGATGATGATAAAATAGCAGTTAAATCATTTTTAGATGATGTTTCTCAAATTTTAGGTATTGACTTTACCTTGGAAGAAGTGTCTGCAGGCTCAGATGATTTATTGAATTTAATTACTGATGTTAGATCTGAGTTAAGAGCAGCAAAACAATATGATTTATCTGATAAAATACGTGATGAGTTAAATAATTTAGGTTATGAAATAAATGATTAAGAAAGGAGATTTAAATCTCCAATTCTTCTATTTTTTTAAGTGCATCTTCGATGCCTTCGCCTTTTCCGGCAGCACCTTTTGCAATTATTGTATCGATTACTTCCATTCCCATATAAGCAAATGGCATGGTTTCTAATGATTTTATGTATGTGTCAAATGCATCTCCAGGATTTGCCTGGGTAAATACCTGTATAACTTTTTTTCCTTCCAAAGATTTATCAGGATTTTGTGAAATCATATAAAATCTGTCTACAATTGTTTTTGCTTGTGCTGACATTTGTCCGTAATAGATTGGTGATGCAAATACGATAATGTCTGAATCTAACATTTCATCAATTATTTTTCTTCCATCATCATCTTTTATACAGTCTCCTTTTTGGCATGCTTGGCATGCATTACAAAATTGTAAATCTACATCGTTTAAGTAGAATTTTTTTGTATAACCTTCTATATTATCAAGTAGTTTTGAAACTAATTGATCACAGTTTCCTTCTTTACGTGGACTTCCGATTAAAGCAATAGTTTTCATAATTAATACTCTCCATTTATATTTTATGTTCCATTATGCAATTAAAATTTTCTGATTTTTAAAAAATATAACAATGTTTATATAGTTGGATAACATATGTTATATTATAACCGGATTTATTTTTAATTAAATATTTAGGTTAACCAAAACATTTATATATAAAAAATAACTATTGTTATATAGTCATATAACACGTGACATATTTTTAAAATAATTTTATATGGTGATGATTAAATGAGTGATAAAAATTATAGATTAGCAACTTTAGGTGTAAGAGCAGGTCAACAACCAGATCCAGTAACTGGAGCTCAGGCTGTTCCTATTTATCAGACAACTTCATATGTATTCAAGGATTCTGATGAAGCTGCAAGGCGTTTCGCCCTTCAAGAATTTGGTCAAATTTATTCAAGACTTACAAATCCAACTAATGATGTATTTGAAGCAAGAATTGCTGCTATAGAAGGTGGAAATTCTGGTATTTCAACATCAAGTGGTCTTGCAGCAATTTCCTATGCAATATTAAATGTTACACAACCTGGAGACAATATCGTCTCAGCTGATAATTTATATGGTGGAACATACCAGTTATTTGATTACACATTTAAAGATTTGGCAAGAGAAGTCAGATTTGTTGATTCACAAGACTTGCAGGCATTTGAAGATGCAATTGACGAAAAAACAAAAGCAATCTATGCTGAATCCATCGGTAATCCGAAGTTAGATGTCCCTGACTTTGAAGCTTTGGCTGAAATTGCACACAGTCATGATATTCCATTGATTGTTGACAATACTGTTGGTGTAGGTTTAGTAAGGCCTTTGGAACATGGTGCTGATGTAATCGCAGCTTCTGCAACAAAATACGTTGGTGGACATGGAACCGCTGTTGGAGGTTATATTGTAGACTCCGGTAAGTTTAACTGGGGTAACGGTAAATTCCCGAACTTTTCCGAACCGGATCCAAGTTATCATGGACTGGTATTCTGGGATTCATTTGGAGACGTGCCTGAACTTGGAAACCTTGCATTTACAGTAAGAGTAAGGGCAAGATTATTAAGGGATTTGGGAGCAACTTTAGCACCGGTACATGCATTTCTTTTCTTACAAGGTTTAGAAAGCTTAGATGTACGTGTAAAAAGACATTCTGAAAATGCTTTAAAAGTAGCACAATTTTTGGAAGCCCATCCTAAAGTAAAATGGGTAAACTATCCTGGTTTGGAGTCCCATCCAACATATGAAAACAATAAAAAATACTTGAAAGATAATTTTGCAGGTATTTTAGGATTTGGAGTTGAAGGTGGAGAGGAAGCTGGAAGAAAAGTTATTGAACATTTAAATCTTTTCTCCATTCTTGCAAATATTGGGGATGCTAAAAGTTTAGCTATTCATCCGGCAAGTACTACTCATCAGCAATTGACTCCGGAAGAGCAGGAAGCAACTGGTGTAACTCCAGACTTCATCAGACTGTCAATAGGTCTTGAAGATGTAAATGATTTAATTGACGATTTAAGTCAAGCTTTAGATAAAATTTAAAATTTAACACAATTGGGGGAGAGATAAGGATGTATTTAGACAATTCAGCAACAACAAAAATAAGTGATGAAGTATTTGAAGAGATGTTACCTTATTTAAAAGATGAATTTGGTAATCCTTCTACTTTATATTCTATAGGTCGTGAATCTAAAAAAGCTTTGGAAGAAGCTAGACAAAGAATAGCAGATTCTATTAATGCAAAAAAAGATGAAATAATATTTACAGGTGGTGGATCTGAATCTGATAATTTGGCTATTAAAGGAATAGCTTTCAAATTACAGAAAAAAGGTAAACACATTATCACTTCTGAAATAGAACATCCTGCAGTAAAAGAATCTTTGCATTTCTTGGAGTCACTTGATTTTAAAGTAACTTATTTGCCGGTCTATGAAAACGGTATTATTAAAATTGAAGATTTGATAGAGGCAATTACTCCTGAAACAATTTTAATTACCATTATGCATGGTAACAATGAAATTGGTTCTTTACAGCCTATTGAGGAAATTGGAAGAATAGCTCATGAAAATGGTATTTTATTCCATACTGATGCCGTTCAGACTTTCGGTAAAGTCAAAATTGATGTTGAAAAGCAAAACATCGATTTGCTGTCCGTATCCTCCCATAAAATTAATGGTCCAAAAGGTGTGGGCGCAATATATATTAAAAAAGGTGTTAGATTAGTTCCTCTCATTCATGGCGGAGGTCAGGAAAGAGGTATCAGGGCGGGTACTGAAAATGTTGCAGGAATTGTCGGTTTTGGAAAAGCGGCAGAACTCGCTACTTCAAAACTTGATGAACATGCCGAAAAATTATCTAAAATCAGGGATGAAATCGTTGAAAAAGTATTGAATACGATTCCTGAGTCTTATTTAAATGGTGATGTTAATCAAAGATTACCAAATCTTGCCAACATCCGTTTTAAAGCTATTGAAGGTGAATCTTTAATTTTATTATTGGATGCAAAAGGATATCAGGCCTCTACAGGTTCGGCTTGTTCATCCAATAAATTAGAAGCTTCACCAGTATTAACTGCTTTAGGTTTGGATCCTGTAGATGTCCATGGTTCTTTAAGGATATCTCTAGCTCCTGAAAGTGATGAATTTGATGTTGATGAATTTGTTGATATTCTTAGCGAGGCTGTTGCAAGATTAAGAGAAATGTCTCCTCTTTGGAATCAAGAGCTTGATTATGATGGTGTAATGTGTAAAAAACATGATGATTGTAGGATGTGTTAAATATGGATTATAGTGAAAAAGTAATGGATCATTTTGCGAATCCAAGAAACTGTAGAAAGATGGAAGATGCTGACGGGGTTGGAACAGTTGGAAATCCGACTTGCGGAGATTTGATGACCATTTACATCAAAGTTGAAGATGATAAAATTGAAGATATTTCTTTTCAAACATTTGGTTGTGGTGCAGCAATTGCAACCAGCAGTATGATTACAGAAATAGCTGTTGGAAAAACATTGGAGGAAGCTCTTAATATTTCACGTAATGATGTTGCAGAAGAACTGGACGGACTCCCTCCGGTTAAGATGCATTGTTCAAATCTTGCGGCTGATGGTCTTCAAGCAGCAATTGAAAATTACTATGAAACCCATCAAAGTTAAATACTTAGAAAATATACATAAGTATAACAAATTTAATGGAGATGTTTGTTATGGCAAAAATATTAAAATGTGATGATTGTGCAAGTATTATTCAAGTTTTAGCTGAAGGCGATGGCGACACATGCGATACTCACATGTTTGAGTTCCCTGCACAGACTGAAGGAGAAAAATCTCCTAAACATAAACCTGTTGTTGAAATCGATGGTGATAAAGTAACCGTAAAAGTCGGTGAAGCTGCTCACCCAATGGATGATGACCACTACATTCAATTTTTAATTGTTGAATCAGGTGCAGAACAATATGCAAAATGCTTCAAACCAGGTGATGTTGCAGAAGCAACTTTCACAGTAAACTCTGCTGATGATGTTAAAGCATTTGCTTTTTGTAACTTACACGGACTTTGGTCCAGTGAATAAGTTTTAAGATTTTTATCTTAAAATTTTTCTTTTTTTTATAACAAATATTAATAATATCTTTTTCACATATATTATATTGTGTCACAATATAGTAAAGTAATAATTTTTATCGTTATTTTAATTGTTTTTTCAGGTGCTGTAATCTATTTACATAATACTGAAAGCAGTATGAATCAATCAATGCCCGATATCAGTTCAAGTATCGTTGCTGGTGATTCTGATTACAATAGTGCCGTTGATTTATTAAATGGTAAGAATTATAATGAAGCAAAAAATAAGGCCATTTCGGCCAAAAATAATTTTAATCAGAGTATGATTCAATTATTAAGTATAAAAAATAATATTACATCCGATACTAATGATGTTCATAAGAATTACATTAATACCGTAATTAAAGAGCTTGAACTTAAGATAAATGCTACTAAGTATTTATTGGAATCAATTGATTATTATGAAAAAAATCAAAACAGTAGCGGAAATGAGCATTCAAGTCATGCAAATCAATTAATGAGAGAATCTATTGACTTTCAGAATGTAAGAAATAATCTTGTTAAAGAAAATCCTAATTTATTTAAATGAGGTATTAAATTGAAAAAGAATTGTCCAAAATGTAATGGTTCTGGATCTGTTGTAGTAGATTATAAAGAATGTTCTAGCTGTGGAGGAACTGGATATGAAGATGACTCCTTTGATGTTGGAAATCATTTTAAAGGAGTTAATAACAATGCTAGAGCAAAATTTGATTTAGGTGCAGAACAAGACGTTCCATGTGAAGTCTGTAATGGAAAAGGTCAGGTTGAAGTTTATGAAGACTGTGCTTATTGTAATGGGACTGGCCAAATTAATGTTTGCCGTGATTGCGGTAAGCCTTTAGATGAAAAATATGATATTTGTGCTGAATGTGGAGTCAAACGTAAAGAAAGAAAAGAAGCTGAAGAAAAACGTCGTGCCCGTGAAAATGAAGTTAAAAATGTGTATATATTAGATCCGCTAGTTGAAATGCGGGATATGGATCGTGATAAACTTTATAAAGGAAAAATCACCCGAGTTGAAAAGTACGGAGCTTTTGTTACTTTAAACAATAATGTTTGGGGACTGATGAGAGGAGAAGTTTCCGGATACAATGTAGGTGATGAAGTAATTGTATTTATCACTTCAATCAAATCAAGGGAGGGTAAAATAGATTTTGCCCCGGCGTATGTCAGAAATCATAGGATTATTAGATTAAAAAAATCAATTCCCCGTACTGTCATTAGTGATTTGGAAAGTAAAATGGGAAAAATGGTTCGTATTGACGGTGAGGTTTTACAGGTTCAACAGACATCAGGTCCTACAATATTTACTGTAACCGATGAAAGCGGTGTTGCTGAAGTGGCTGCTTTTGATGAGGCAGGTGTGAGGGCATATCCTGAAGTTTCAGAAGGTGATGCAGTTGAAATTTTAGGTGATGTTAATCAGCATGGCGGAAAAACCCAGATTGAATCATCTTCAATGACAAAACTTGAAGGAACTAAAAAGGACGACATCTTAAAATTAATTGACGATGCATTAAATGAAAAAGCCAAACCTGAAGATGTTGAATTCTTAGTTAAAAGTGATATTTTAAACAAACTTAAACCTAAGATGAGAGAAGCCGCCCATAAGATTAGAAGAGCAATTCTTGACGGCAGGACTATTTTACTTAGACACCATAATGATGCTGATGGAATATGTGCAGGAGTGGCTATGGAAAAAGCTATTGTTCCATTAATTGAAGAAAACAATCCCAGCAATGATGCACAATATTATTATTTTAAACGTTCTCCATCCAAAGCTCCATTTTACGAGCTTGAAGATGTTGTAAAAGATTTATCATTTGCACTGGAAGACCAGGAAAGACATGGTCAAAAGCTGCCGTTGATTGTTTTGCTGGACAATGGTTCTACAGAAGAAGACATTGTAGCATTAATGCAGGCCAAAATCTATGATATTGAGGTTGTTGTAATAGACCACCACTCTCCAGGCGATTTGTTAACTGTAAATGAAGAAGATGGCGAAATTATTGGCGCTACTGTTGCAGTTGATGAATATGTTGATTCTCATGTAAATCCATATCTTGTCGGTGGGGACTCCCAGTTGACTGCTGGAGCATTGGCTACAGAAGTTGCTCACATTATTAATCCAAACGTTAAGGAATTGGTAAAGCATCTGCCGGCTATTGCAGCTTTAGGTGATCGTGCAGAATGTGGTGAAGTCTACCAGTATCTTGAACTTGCATATGAGAAAAACTTTACAAAAGAACATTTGGCAAAAGTGGCTGAATGTATAGATTTTGAATCATATTTCCTAAGGTTTATGAATGGTAGGGGAATCATGGACACTATTCTTGCTGTAGATAATTTTGATAAACATTATAAAATGATTGATGCTCTATACAAGGAATATGAAAAGAGAATTGATACTCAACTTAAAGCAGTTCTTCCAAATATTGAAAAGACACAATTCGAGAATGGAATATACTTCAATATGATTGATGTTGAGAAATTTGCTCATAAATTCACATTTCCTGCTC
Source organism: uncultured Methanobrevibacter sp. (assembly GCA_902777885.1). GTDB lineage: Archaea > Methanobacteriota > Methanobacteria > Methanobacteriales > Methanobacteriaceae > Methanocatella. Next base: position 4,786 of record CACYVR010000007.1, on the reverse strand, counting down.
CAGGAAAAACCTGTGGCTTTGTCCATGATAGGATGATAAAGGAACTTGGAGAAGATAAGCCTATAGTTACTCTAGGTCATGGGCCTGATTTTGGTGTATTCAGGGCAACTGATGCTGTTAATGAAGAGTTTGGATTCAATGTTAATGATATTGTTTCAAATCTGGCTATTAATGTACCTTCAGCAGGTGTTGATGGTGGAGGACATGAATGTGCCGGTTCTGTCAAGTATATTGAAGGATTAGGTGAACAAATCTTATCTCAAATAGTTAGTGAAATAAAATCTTTATCTAAAATTTAATTGATTTTTATGGGGTTTTGGAATTATTGTCCTAATTGTGGAAAGCGGTTAAAGCCAAACGAGGAATTTTGTTCCGGATGTGGGGCTGAAACGATTTTTCAAAATAATGAGGATAATTATTTTTTCACTCCACCAATTCATAATATTGGATTTTTTGATTTAAAAATTGACTTTTCACCTTATATCAATTGTAATGCTGATTTTAAATATGATGTATGTGTGTGCGGTTATATAAATAATATTGATAATGAATTTTGTCCTCATTGTGGTGTAAAGCGTATTGATAAGGGATTATCCAGACTAATTAAAAAATTTGTAAAGCCAAAATTCAACATTGACGATATTGAAGTTAATACAGATATTATTTGTGAATGCGGTGCTGTAAACTCTGGAGATAGTGAATTCTGTGATATGTGTGGTCGAAGTCTCCATGAAGAGACTGAAACTGATGATGCTCATGCCAATTTTAATATAGAATATAAAAATCCTATTTTTTGTGTTTGCGGAGAAGAAAATTCAGAAGACAGTCAATATTGTCAGGGATGTGGAATTCCTTTAAACGGTTATAATAATATTGATGAAATAAAAATTTTGTGTACCTGTTCTGTTTTAAATGATGCAACATCAGACTTTTGTGTTGAATGTGGAAATAAGTTAAACATGGAAATTTCAGAAATCATCTGTGTTTGCGGTACTAGAAATCCATTGAATGCTAGATTCTGTTCGTCCTGTCAAAAACGTTTGAATCCTGAAAGAATTATTAAATCCAAGATTGTTTGCAGCTGCGGCAAAATAATGGATTTTAATTCAGAATTTTGTCCTAATTGTGGAAAAAATATTAAAAAGGTTATAAAACGTAAAAAAACTTTTTCAAAAACTATAAAATCCGTTAGGAATGTATGGAATGGTGTTTAAATGAAAAATTGTGAAGTTTGTGGAACTTTAAATTTTAAAAAATATAACTATTGTACTCATTGCGGATGTAGGATAGTTGAAGAAAATATCTGTCCGTTCTGCGGTCAAAAAAATCCCGATGGAAATGACATTTGCATTAACTGTCATAACCAGATTACTCCTATAGCTATTGATAGTTTTGATGTTTTATTTAGTGAACATAACCTTTCATTGATTTTAAATCATAATTTCACTTATGATGACTATATGGTTATTTTAGATAATATTTTTAAAAAGTTGGATTATGAGACTCTTGGTGGGAAAACACCTAAAGAAAAAGTTTTTAATATTGCTAAGGTTTTTACCTTTGTTATTCCTAAGTCCAGTGGTATTCAACGGGGAGAGTATGGTAGTCAGATAATTTTTTATGATGATCGTTTAGATGAGAGCCTTCAAATTTCCACTATTATACATGAGTTGGCTCATTTTTTATTATTTGACATTACGGTAAATATTTTGTGTAAAATTTTAGATGTAAATTCTTCTTCTGTAATAAAGAGTTTTGTTGAGCATTTCCTTACATTGCCTGAAATTGAAGTTATCAATGAATTTTATGCCCATAGTGTTGAAAATAGATTTATTCCCTTGAAATATCAAAATTTCAATTCTTTTATCAAATGTGCTTCTGATTTAAATATGGGTGGTGATGATCTTGAATTTGCCGTTAAATTAGGAAATTCTTTTGCTTATGAAGTTATTCATTATTTGCAGAAATATATTGATGAAGGTCTTAGAGAATCCATTAGATTACAGTATAAAATAGATATGATTGAAACTAAAAAACTTGAAAATGATTTTGGTGATATTGTCTTTGATCCTCAGGAAAAAAACTTGTTATTTTTAAGTTTAATTGGCGGCCATTTTGAATATTTATATAATAATGAAGAAGCCAAAAAAGAATTAATCCACTTGAAAAATAAGTTTGAAGATTTTAATTAATCTTCTTTTTCATTTATAGTATCCAATACTTCTTTTCCAGTATCAGTTAATCTATATAATCTTCCTTTACGAGCTTCTTCATTAATGCATTCAACAATTTCTTTGTTCTTAAGTTCGCTTAGTACTTTTGAAATGTGATTAGTTCTAATACCGCTATCTTTTGCAATGTTGGTAGGTATTTTTACTTCATCGCCAATGGACTTTAAAGTTTTTTCTCTATACTTGGAAATTTGCACATATGATGTCAATTTCAAAAGCTCATCGTTTTCTTTACTCATAATATTATATTAATATGTTCTAATATAAAAGATTTTAGAATTTTTATACATTTTTTGTAATTTTTATGTATTATTTTGTGTGTTGATGTATTTTTTTGTACATCATTTTTTTATTAATAAGTTAATAATTATTTGTGTTAAAGATGCTAACTAATTAAATAAAATTTATTTTTTTATTTAATATTTTGAATTTTTTATATTAATTTTAATAGATATTCTTAATTTGTTAAATATTTTTTTATACACAATAAATATATATATTGTCCATATAAATAAAACAATTTTATTACTATGTTGTTTCTAGCCACGGGCAATGCTATTTAACTGGTGATAATTTTAATTTCAAAATATAATAGAAATATATAATTATGTATAAGTTGTATACTTATTAACATAAAATTAATGCAGTCATGGATATTATGAAATGTGAAAAGTGTGGTTTTGAAAATAAAGATACTGCAAAATTTTGTAGTAAATGTGGTAACTCATTAGAATTAAAACCTGAGGTTGGAAAGAATAATAATAATTCTAAAATAATTATTGCTGCATTAGTGATTATTATTGTTATTTTAGCAGTATGCATTGGTTATTTTGTATTAAATAATAATCATAATTCTAATCCTGTCCAGTCAGCTTCAGGAAGCCAACAAAACACTAACCAGTCTTCTGCTGGGGAAAATCCTCAACAGACCACTTCTTCATCCCAACCTTCCACATCACAATCAAAAGAGTGGAAGTTAATAGGAACTTATTCCGGTTCGGGAAGTGGCAGTCAATCGGTTAATGTTCCTGCAGGACAAATCATGGTTAAGATATCTTCATTTCCAATTAAAAATTATGGATATAATCATTTGCATGTCACTGGTTCTAATGGACAGTCTGCAGGCGTTGATTGGGGTCCAAAAAGTGATGTCGAAACAAGAACTGATTCCGTATCTTATACGTCTTCATCCCCAGTAACATTTAACATTGATTACTACGAAACAGTTAGTTGGCAAGTAGAATTCTATAGGTATCAATAACTTTTTATTTAGTGATTTTTTAATCACTTTTTTTCTTATTTTGTGTCATATTCACTATTTTTTCTGAAATAATATCATTATTATTTTAAAATTAACTTTTAAAAAATACAATTAAAAAAATTATTTTTGAATAAAGATATAAATAATATATTAAATAAATATAAACTACATATTAGGTCATATATTGATTGGATTTAAAGGGGATTTTTCATGTTTTTTAAAAGAAAGATATTCATTATTATTTGCTTATTATTATTTGCACTGCCCGTAGGTTTTGCAAGTGATGATGCAAATTTAAATCAGACATTATCCACTAATGAAATGGAGTGTAAACTACAATTTTACAAATAATACTGTATTGCATATTGCTGATGGTTATTATAATTATAATAATTCCGGCAATACCAGCATGTTAATTTTTAGCAATGTTAAATTTATCGGTGAAAGTACTGAAAATACGACCCTTGATTTTTCCGGGAATGGAATTTTCGCATTCATTGAGTATGGTTCGAATATCTATTTTGAAAATATTAGGCTATTCAACACTCCGGTTAATCTGATTAGTTATAATGGTCAACGACAATATGGAGGTAAATTTGAAGGAGTCAATGTTACTTTTGAAAACTCCAAATCCATTGCATCAAATGGTGTAAATTATATTGGAGGAGCAATTAGCTGTTCCGGTGAACTAAAATTAACCAATTGTATTTTTAAAAATAATTCCGCAGACCTTGGCGGTGCTATTTTTGCATTGATTGGTGGTGAGATTACTAATTGTACTTTTATCAATAATACTGCAAAAGAAGATGGAGGTGCAATATTTACTCCTTATAATAAAATTCTGATTTTTGATTCATCATTTATTAATAACACTGCTTTGGATGGTGGTGGTGCTATTTATACGTTGAGTTATAGTGAGATTACTAATTGTACTTTTATCAATAATACTGCAAAAGAAGATGGGGGTGCAATATTTGCCTCTAATGATGAAACGTTGATTTTTGATTCATCATTTATTAATAATACTGCTTTGGATGGTGGTGGAGCTATTTATGCTCAAACAACTCTTTCAATCATTCATTCAAATTTTACATACAATTATGCATTACATGGTGGTGCCATAACTTCTGTCAGTAGTCCATCTTTCTATTTGAAGGATGTTAATTTTATCAACAACTCTGCTGAATTGTCTGCAGGTGCAATATATTCTATGTTTTCAAAAAACTATTTCTATGATTCTTATTTTATAAATTGCAGTTCATTGATTGGTGGTGCTATTTGTGATTTAAACTCT
>CACYVR010000006.1 GCA_902777885.1 uncultured Methanobrevibacter sp. | reverse complement strand
CTTGAACGTCATCAGATTTTAGCTTGAATTCGTTTTCCATTGTACAATCAACGGAGGTTATTTTTCCTCCAGCTAAGTTAATGCAGGCTTCATATAGTAAAAAACTTGGATTTGGCAAGAGTACTTCATCACCTTTTTCTATAAATGCCTGTGTACTTACATAAAGCCCTTCACTGGCACCAACGGTCACTATAATATTTTCGACATCAGTTTCAATTGCATTGTCTATTTTAAATTTTTTAGCAATTTCTTCTCTTAATTCTAAAATACCCTTATTTGGAGTGTAATGAGTATCATTTTCTTTTATGGATTCTATCATTGCATTTTTTATGTTTTCAGGTACATTAAAATCAGGTTCTCCAATTCCTAAGTTTATAGCATTGGGATTTGTCACTTCAAACATTTTTCTAATGAGTGACAATTCAATTTCTTTTGTTCTTTTTGCAGGCTTAATCATATTAATTACATATATATAATATTATATATAATTTTTTTACCTTAATTTTTGCATGCGCCACAGTTGTAGCATGGGGATTTTTCACACCAGGGGGTTTGCTTTTTTGACTCGAGTCTTTTGTATTCTATTTTTAGAAATTCCTTTTTCACTCCAATGTCTATATTGTCCCAAGGCAGTTCATCGTCAATATCATATTCGGGCAGGTATTTCATCCATTCATGCAGCGTAACATTTTTGGTCAATGATTTTTCAATTATTGTAGAAATATCTCTATTTCCACAAGACAGTATATATTGGATTAGTGCTTTTTTAGGACTTTCAATTTTAATGTCATATTTCCTCAAATTCTTTTTGATATATTTGCTTTTACGTTTTATGTCTTTAAAATTATAACTCATCCATTGTAGTGGAGTGTGGGGTTTTGGAACAACTGGATTAATGCTGAATTTTATCCTGTATCTTGATGTATGCATATTTGCAATTTTTTCAATATAGTCACAAAGGCTTTTTATATCATCCATTGTTTCATGGGGAAGTCCTATTAGGAAATATAATTTTATGTTGAAGTCAAGCCTCACGCAGTCTTCAATAACACTGAATATTTTATCATCAGATATGTCCTTATTGATTCGTTTTCTCAATGTGTCAATGGACTCCGGTGCAAGAGTAATTGTTTTTAAACCGCTTTCCTTTAGAAGTTTTAAGCTTTCATATGTGACTGATTCTATTCTGAGTGATGGTGTTGAAATCTGAAAGTTTTCCTCTTCAAGCCTTTTAATCAGTGACTCGATTTGTGAATAGTCACTGACTGCAGCACCAATTAGTGTAATTTTATTTAATCCAGTATTTTTTCTTGTTTTAATGGCTATTTCAACTAGTTTATCAATATTGGTTTCACGTATTGGTCTATAAAGATAACTGGACATGCAGAATCTGCAGCCTCTTGTGCATCCTCTTGACACATTCAGCATTATGGAATCGCTGAAAACTGTCTTATATTCATCATTGTCTGTTTTGCTAATGACCGGTCGGGTAATGTGATATGCTTCATCCATATTATTGACAATTGATATTTTAGCATTATTATTGAATTGGGGAATATAGACTCCATCGATATCTAAAAAATTGCTTAAACTTCTGTTTTCGCCAAATTGGTCTAGAAATTCATTTAGGATAACTTCTCCCTCACCTATGATAAATGCATCGATATAATCAGATAATGGCATGGGATTGGCACTTGCACATGGGCCTCCTGCTATAATCAGTGGATTATTTTCAGACCTTTCACTACGTTTCAATGGAATATCTGCTTTTTTAAGCATTTCTAATACATTAAAGTAGTCTTCTTCAAATTGAAGTGAAAAACTTATGATGTCAAAGTTTTTTAGAGGTGTATTTGATTCGATTGAATGAACGTGGGGGTATGTTACTCTTTCACACCATGTATCTGTTCTTTCATTGATGAAATTATATAAAATGTTATATCCCAGTGATGACATTGCCGTTCTGTATATGTTGGGATATGTTAAAGCAAATCGGATGTTAATTTTTTTATAATCTTTCTTAAAAATATTGTCTTCAAATATCATTTTTTTCGTTTTTTTATTATTTTTTATTATTTTTGTTATATCCTTTGTTTTTATAATTTCTCTTTAATATTTTTATTATTTTTTTATTAATATGCATAATATTAGTGCTTTTAAGTTTAACTAATTAATTTTTAATTATTTTTTATTTAACTTGTTGTTCAATATCATCATTACATCTTATAGGGTCGCTTAATCATGAATTTAAATTCAAGATATATAATCTTGTATTAGTGTATTTCGCTATAAATGTTATTTTAAGAGCTATTTATAGATGTTTTTAATGTATTTTAATTAATTTACCTTATTTTAAACAGTTTTTTTAATATTAAAGTTGTAAAAACATTTATATATTATTAAATTATAATCTTTATTTACTCATTATGAATGCTAATCTTAGTATATATCATATTTTTATTAAAATTTTCGTAATGAGAACCAAGAGGTGGAAAAATTTCTAATATAAATAAGGTAATGTTTTTTTCTATTGTCTGTTCAATCTTTTTAATGTTAGGTTCTGTTTCAGCAATAGATTATAATGTTACTGTAGATGATTCAAATTTATTAAATGAATATAATAAAATTGATGTTTCTTCAAATTTAGAAGTTTCTAGTAATGATTCTATCTCAGAGACAATTTCTCATGATGATAATAATTTATTAACATCTCAATATATCTCTGATGATCTCATTCGAGCTAATGATACAGTTTCAACTTCATTAACTGGGGATGATACAGAATTATACTTTAAAAATGGAACTGCATATAATGTTGTTTTATCTGATGGTGAAGGTAAATTGTTAGCAAATCAAAGTGTAATATTCAATATCAACGGAAATAATTATACTAGAACCACAAATAATGAGGGTATTGCTTCAATTACAATAAATTTAAACCCTGGAAATTATAATATAACATCTTATTATGCAGGTACAGGTAGCTATGAATCTTCTTCTACTGCAAATATTGTTAAAGTATTGTCTACAATTTCTGGAGAAGATATTGAGAAATATTATAAAAATGCTACTCAATATTATGCTACATTCGTTAATGGTCAAGGTAATCTTTTAATCAATACCACTGTTGCTTTTAATATTAACGGTGTTTATTATGAAAGAAAAACAAATGAAAACGGATCTGCAAAACTAAATATTAATCTTCATGCAGGAGATTATATAATAACTGCAACTAATCCTGAAAATGGTCAGATGTATTCTAATAATATTACTGTATTGACATCCATATATGCTTCAGATATAGTAAAATATTATAGGAATGATACTCAATATTATGCCACATTTGTTGATTATGTAGGTAGTCCATTAACTAATACTAATGTAACATTCAATATTAATGGTGTTTTTTATACCCGTAGTACTAATGATAAAGGTATTGCTAAATTGAACATTAACCTTAATCCTGATAATTATACTATCACTGCTACTAATCCTATTAATGATGAAATGCATTCTAATAATATAGAGGTATTGCCTACTATATTTGCTGATGACTTGAATATGAATTATAGAAATGGCAGGTTTACTGCTCATGTTATTGATGATATGGGTAATCCACTATCAGGCAGTAATGTGACATTCAATATTAATGGGGTATTTTATAACCGTACTAGTGATAGTAATGGTGATGCTAGATTAAATATTAATCTTAATGTAGGTAACTATATTATCACTTCCACCAATTATAAGGGATTATCAATATCCAATGCAATTGGTGTTAATAAGGCTAATACGACTATAACTGGTGAAGATGTATATATAATTTTAGGTACTGATAGAAATTATACTGTATCATTAATCGGAGAAAACAATAAAAGCATTGAAAACTCTGAAGTATACTTTAAATATGACGATATCTACCAGACAGTTATTACAAATGAAAACGGCGAAGCGACAATTACTATTTCAAACTTATCCGCAGGTACTTATTCAATTGAATATGGATTTGCAGGTAACGACAATTATCTCAAATGTGAAAACTATAGTAAATTGATTGTAGCTAATTCTACTGTAATTTTAATTGGTAGTGATTTAAATATGTATTATAAAGACGGATCTAAATTCAGGGCTAAATTAACTGATTTGGAATCAAATCCATTAGCTAATCAAACAATCACTTTCACTTTAAATGGGGTACAGTATAACCGTACAACAAATAGTGATGGTGTTGCAAGTTTAACTGTTAATTTGCTTCCTGGAACTTACGAAGTTTCATATACTTACTCCAAACTCAATGCTCCTGACTATAATGAAGGATCAAATACTATTGTGGTAAAAAAAGTACCTGCTAAATTTTTAGCAGAAGATCTTGCTATAGAGTTTGGTGATGATGCGTATTATGCTGTTACTTTAGTGGATTCAAATAATAACACTCTAAATAACACTGTTGTTGCATTTAAGATTAATGGTGTTTCATATAATAGAACCACTAATGCATCAGGTGTAGCCAAGTTACATCTTTCTCTTAATGTAGGTTATTATGAGATAGTCACTTCATTAGACAATTTAATTTATTCCGCAAAACCTGCTACCAATCATATTCTGGTTAATGGTACCATATTGGAATCACAAAATTTAACTATGGTTGCAGGCACTGTTGCTGATTTCTCAGCGGTATTATATAATGCTTACCGCAAGCCGATTTCAGGCGCTACCATAGACTTTAGTTATGCTGGAAGATTAACATCTGCTATTACTGATTCAAATGGTGTTGCTACTATTTCCATCAGTAATTTAAGTAAAGGAGTTTATCCTGTTGTTTATCGCTATGATGCGGGATCAAATGAAGGTATGGTATTTATTAATGTGGTTGGAACAGTATCTATTGCTGATTTGGTAAATGCTGCAAATAATGTAAATACTTATATTGAATCTAATGCTGCATTGCCGTCTAATGTTGCTGTTGGTGATGAAACATTCACTACTGCCCAATATTTATACTTGCTTTCAGAAGCAATAATTGCTATAACCAATGGTGATTATTCAGATTTATCTGTATTGTATGTAAACGACCCAACTAATCCTGGTTCAGCATCAGATTTAGGTAATTTGCAACCGTATCTTCCACTTGTTAACGAAGTATTGACCAGTATGGATGCAGGCATTACTCCTAACTCAGTTGAAACCAGCATCGGTACAGTTGGTTATGATGGTATTGTTTACGCATTAACCCGTGTGCTTGTCTATTATGGATTAACCGATCAGTTGCCTGGTGCAATAAATATAAAATCCCTTGATTCATATGAACCAAGAAGTGTATTGGATACTCCAAATACAATTACGGATTTAACTGCATATTTATCCAGTTCAACAAACTGTCAGGTTACTAATCCGGCTATCGTTGCTCTAGCAAATGAGTTAACTTATGGATTAACAACTTCATATGATAAGGCTCGTGCTATTTATAATTTTGTTAGGGATGAAATATCATATACTTTCTATTACGATACCAGATATGGTGCTGTAGGCACATTGAATGCTGGAACCGGTAACTGTGTGGATCAAGCTCACTTGTCTATTGCCTTATATAGGGCAGCAGGTCTTCCTGCAAGATATGTTCACGGAACATGTGTGTTCAGTAGTGGCAGTACATACGGTCACGTATGGGCTCAGGTATTAATTGGTGATACTTGGATTGTTAGTGATTCAACAAGTACTAGAAACTCATTTGACAATGTTGTTAATTGGAATAACTATAATTATTCTTTAAAAGGATATTATTCTAGTATTTCATTCTAATTAACTTCATATTTTTTCTTTTTTTTAAATAGCTAATAATTTATAATAGTTCTAATAAAAATATAATCACTAAACTAATTAGGACAATATTATGAAAGATAAAAAATATAATAAGGTGGCTGTCGGAGGCACTTTTGACAAGTTCCACGATGGACATAAAAAATTATTATCTACTGCTTTTGAATTGGGTAACCAAATTGAAATTGGAGTTACTTCTGATGAGTTTGGGGGCTTAAAAGGCGATATTGATTCATGTAAAGAGAGAATGGACAATTTAAAGTTGTTTTTTGAAGATAAATCTAATTTTAATGTTGTGCCATTAGAAGATCCTTTTGGAACAACTATCTATGAAGCGGATTTTGATGCTATAGTTGTCAGTGAAGAGACTGAACCTAATGCCGTTAAAATCAATGAGATTAGGGTATCTAAAGGTATGAATCCTCTTGATATTGTTATTGTTAGTTTTGTACTGGCTGAAGATGGAAATCCGATTTCGTCTACAAGAATTAGGCGGGGCGAAATTAATAAAAATGGATTAATCTTAAGTAATCCCAAGAATTAATCGATATGTTTATATGTACATTTCGATAAATTATTAAATAACATAACCATATTAGTTAAAAAATTATTATGGCTATGTAAATTGAGGTGGTTATATGGCAGTTAAAATTGATTCTGATGTTTGTGGACATATTGAAAATTGTCCGGTTCAAGGTTTATGCATTAAACTTTGTGAACAAGGAGCAATCATCGAGGAAGACGGTGATGTAAAAATCGTCCCTGAAAACTGTGATGATTGCGATTTGTGTATTCAGAATTGTCCTAACCAAGCTATATCCAAAGCATGAGAGGGATAATATATGTTTAATGTAGAGAGAACTGGTTCTGAAATTCGTAAATTAACGTACAATGACACTAAATGTTTGGGCTGTGGAATTTGTAGTGAAGTTTGTCCTACAACTTCCTTAAGATTAGGGCCTACAGTTCCTATTGCACGTGGCTTAATAGAAATGGATTTGCTGTCTGTTAATGCAAATTCATGTGTTTTATGTGGGTTGTGTTCTGTTGCTTGTCCTTTTGATGCATTATCATTAACTATAGATGGTGCTCCGGTTAAGGAAATGGATAACTATCCTTCATGGGAAGTTGAATCTGAAGTGTGTGATGATGATTGTGTTTATTGTGGAAGATGTTCTATCGCATGTCCGAGGGATGCAATATTGTTTGAAAGAAAACTTCCAACTAGGGAAGAGTTGGTTAGAGGAGAAATCAGTATAGATGATGAAAAATGTATTTACTGTGGTTTCTGTGCAGATTTATGTCCTCCTGGAGCTATTACAATAAGCAATACTCCTACGTCTAGTGTAGATTTACTTAACAATAGTATTGAAGTAGATGCCGCACAATGTATTTACTGCGGTATCTGTAAAAGGATATGTCCTCAAGATGCAATTCTTGAAATTTGTTCAACATGTATGTTACAAGACCAAATTGAAGTCCCTGAAATTACAGGAACTACTTTCATTGTTAAAGATTCATGTGTAAATTGTTCTTGGTGTGCTGAAATTTGTCCTGTGGATGCTATTAATGTTACAAAACCGTTTGATGGTAAATTAGAAATAGTTGAAACAGAAGAAAATATCTGTAAAGGTGATTCTTGCCATGCATGTCAGGATGTTTGTCCTTGTAATGCGGTCGAAATCGTTGACGGTAAGGCAAATACCAATTTAACATTCTGTAATTTATGTGGTGCATGTATTAGTGCATGTCCGCAACATATCCGTGAATTAACAAGAACTTCAATGAACTTAACTAATATTAATTCTGAATCTTGGAACGAATGTTTAAACAAAATTTTAGATGAATAAGGAGAGTTTTCTCCCCTTATATTTTATTTATTAAAAAATCTCTTTCTTGTGTAATCAATGTTTTAAAAGACTCCTGTGTAGTGTTTGTTATATTTGTAATGTAGGATGCTACAAATAATATTATAACCAATAACCCACCAACTATTAGGATTATTTCTGCACTACTCTGTCCTTTATTGTCTATTCTAAACATGCGTTCTATTATCCAATATGGTATTTCTTACGTCTATAATATCGTCTTTTGCTTTTAAACTTCTGTCACTTGTCTCCATATATGATCTATAAATGGTCAATGCTAGAAGAGCAATTACAATAACTCCTCCGAATAACAATATGTATTCTGCGGCACCCTGTCCTGATTCTTCGTTGATAAATTTTTTTATAGTGTTCATTTTCATCACCATATTAATTTAGTACTTTGATTAATATGAATATTACTTAAAATTAAAAAAGTATTACATTTAAATATTATGGTTTTTTCAAAGCAATTTTTTGTTATTATTAGAATAGTTTAACCATTAGGTTTATAAAGGGTGTAATTAATAAATATTAGTATTAGAGTGAATATTAAATGATAAAGGGTGAACAAATTGGGAAATACATTAAAATTTGTATCAGGAATTATTTTATTTGTAATTGGTGTGGTTATATCCTATGCTGTATTGGCATATAACCTTATGGATGTCTTAATGATGGTTGGTTTTTTAATATCAATAGTTGGAGTAATATTGATTATTAGTTATTTTGTTGATTCTAGTGCTGAAAAAACAACTAACCTTATTAAAGAATTCTTAAATTCATCAGATAATAGATCATCTTCAGTTAATTTCTCAAAAAGAAAATCACATTCCGATTTTAACAATAATGGTCCATTAATAATGAAACCTGAAAATGATAATTATGATTATGGTAAAGATATAGATGAAAGCGGGTTATGGGAATATTACGAATCTGAAGATAATGCAAATAAAACTTCAAAAGAATTCTTTGCTGTTCCTGATGTTGATGAATCTAAAGCAGTTTTACGTGTTGTAGATAGGGAAGAAAAAGATTTGGATTTGGATAAAGAATTAAATTTCACTCCTTCTTATGAAAAACCAATTAAAGTTACTAGAAAACCTAAAAAACGTTTAACTCCTATTTATGAAGAGGTTCCTTCTGTTGAAGAAAGTGTTGATAAAACAGAAGAAATTAAAAAAGCTTTATCTCAAGAAGAATTGGAACCTGAAGTTCCATTAACCAATGTTTCTAATGCAAGAGACATCGAAATTGACATTAATAATCCTGAAAGATTACCTGTTCCGGATTCCCTTAAGGGCAATGTTTTATTGGGAAATGATTTGCTTTCTTCCAATGATGCTTTTGAACATTTGGCTGTTGGCGTAAATAAGGAAATCATGCTGGAAATTCCTTCTTTAAATAATTTGTCTGACAGATTCCTATCTCATGTTCCTACAATCTATTCAAGGGTTATCATTGATGAATTTGATTTATCAGATATTTCATATACTGTCTTGATTGCTTCTCTTTTAAAACAGGGAGTACATATTAAAACTGTACCTAAAGTACATACCGTTAATTTAATTACTGATGATTCTCATGCAATGATTATTTCAGACGGATATACTACAGGCAGTTCTGAATATGGTGCAGTCTATGATGACAGAGCATCCATTTCAAACATCAGGGCTGATTTTGAAAGAACATGGAATATTGCGTCCAGTTTGGATGAAAATGTGATTTTAAATAGTATTTCCGGGGGAGCTGCATAATGGAAATTAGATGGTTAGGTCATTCAGCTTTTGAAATCATAAGTGATGATGATGTCCATATTTTAATCGATCCGTTCATTAGCAATAACCCTTCCTGTCCGGTTCCTGTTGAAGAGTTAAATCCGGATATCATTTTAGTTACTCACGGACATTCCGATCATTTGGGTGATGCATTGGACATTGCCAATTCAACCAATGCTCCTATTGCTGCAATCCATGAAATATCATTATTTTTATCTAAGCAGGGAATTGAAAATATTGGTGTGAATATAGGTGGTTCTTTCATATTTAGAGGAATTAAATTTACAATGCTTGATGCTAAACATTCTTCTGATATTGACATGGTTGAAGAGATCGTTCCCGGCGGTGTTGCAGCCAGCTTTTTAATTACCTTTGAAGACGGCACTTCAATATTCCATGCAGGAGACACGGGTCTTTTTGGTGACATGAAAACAATCATTGGTGATATTTACAAGCCGGATATCGTCATGCTTCCTATTGGTGATAAATTTACCATGGGTCCTTTTGAAGCAGCTCTTGCTTCAATGTGGTTAAATCCTAAAGTCACTATTCCTATGCATTACAATACTTTCCCGCCAATAGAACAGGACCCTACAATATTTGCAAACTTTGTAATTCAATTCAATCCAAAAATCAGTACGGTTATTTTAAATCCTAATGAATATTATGAATATAATCCTGAAGAGTATCAGGATTAATTCTTTTCATATTTTTTTCTTTGATGATACTCTTCATCAATGTCGCATTTTCCGGATGGCAATACTCTTATTATGTCATCAAGACTGATTAATTCATCTTCATTTATTTCATGCAGAATCTTTTTGGCAATGGCTTCTTTTTTTGTATATCCTGGTTTTAATACCACATAATTTTCGCAGTGTGCTTCAAGTGCCTCTACCGGTCCGGCCATTATTCTTTTTCCTTCATAATCGACTATTCCAATAGCTATTTTCACTCTTGCACTTCTTATATAGTTTCTGTTTCCCCGGATTACAAATGATCCTTTTGCTAAAAATTCTCCTGCTTCGGGGGTTTTTGATACTTGGTCTGGATAGACCCAAAATACATCCTGTGTATTGAAACCTTTCGTCCAAGCAGATGAAAATGAAGCGGCAAACTCTCCGGATTCTTTAAGGATGGTGTCATTTAATGACTTGCCCTCTAACTTTATGACAGTTGATGAAGCACCATGTATATCTGCATGTAAATAAATATCATTATTGTCTAAATATTTTTTCACAACGGCTTCATTGGTGCCTGCGTCACGTCCTGCAACCACTAATGTATTGTCTGAAGTGATAAACCATCTTAACTTCTCATACCACTTGAGATTTTTCTTTTCCCGTTTTTTAGGAATGGAAATGTTTTCCATTGCAAGTTCCTTTTTTGATTTGATTTTTTCAAGCTGTTTTTTCGTATTTTCAATAGCTATAATTGCACCTTTCGTTTTCTTTTTGGCTTTTTTAGCTTTTTCATAATAGCTTTCGGCATTTTCAGGTATTGACAATTTTGGATCGATGGTGATTGATGTGTCCTCGATTTTCAAAGTTAAAATACCCATCTTATCGATGGATTCAAAAAGTTGAGCTTCCTCCATACCGTCATCTTTGGCTTTTTTAAGAATTTTGCCAATTTCTTTAAAAGAATAATCTTTACTTATGGCTGAGTTAACAACATTTATTAAATTTTCAATGGTGGTGTAATTAGAATAAATTAACTCTCCTTTATATTGGCTTGTCTCGATAGTCTTATTAAAATTATCGAGGGTCTCTTCTTGCATACGCAATCTTTTTTCAAACTTGTTTACTTTCTTATTCCATGCCCTTTCCTTGACGTCTTTTATGTCACTGTTGACCTTTTTGGAATAGAATTCGTCGCAGGCTTCATTGAAGTTTTCATAATATGTCTTTTCAAAGCCTTCATATTTGACCAAATCCAGGGGAAGAACATCTTCTTTTCTGCCGTCCTTTACGATTTGAGGTTTGTATTCTTCATTTTTAAGAATGTCAAAAAGATCATTAAGTGATTTGTACAGGGCAGATAACTGTTCGGATGTCAAATCTTCATTTGAAGTATTCTTGTTTATTTCTGTAATTTCATTTGCTCTCTCGATAATTTCTTCAGCATATAGGCTTCCAAAACCGTTGATTGCGAGAGTTCTTACAACATCACTTTCAGTTTCGATAAAAATCTTTTTAAATTCATCTTCACTAACGTTTATTGGGTTAATTCCCCTCTCTTCTGGAAAAATATATTCTTTTTTGGAACTGATGTCTCTTGTTGACCAGTGTTTTCTTTTAAGAGGTAATATAATATTGTTTTCTTCATCTAAAAGGATTATATTTCCTTTATCAAAGAGTTCCACAACGATCGTATAGTATTTGTCCTTTTTAACTTTTATTTCAACAACCCTATCAAAATTGTGCTGGGTAACACTCACGACATGTGCTCCTTTAACTCTTTTTCTCAAAAGCATTGGGAATGTAGGGGGATTGGTAGGATTTTCGAGCGGATATTTGCTTGTATGTATTCTTGAACCGCACTGCATTACTAAATCAACTCTTCCAGTACCAGCAACATGAAATCTCATTACAACAATATCTTTAGTGGGCTGAAATGATTTATCTACTCGTGCACCTGTTAATAAATTATTAAGTTCATCACTGACTGTAAAAATATCCACATTTGACATTGATTTCATTTAAAACACCTTTAAATATCAATACTTTAATATACTATTAATTATTAAATTATATTTATTCTATTTAATTTATTTTTTGGAGGAAATATCTTGGACGATACTGTTAAACTTACATCAATCAATGTTGTTTTAGGTATAATTGCTGGTGTGTTATCTGGTATTTTTACTATTGGGATGCTCGGAATCAAAAATGATATGATTGGTTTATTAATTGGAATTATTTTTGTTTATGCATCATTAAAATTAGCAGACAACATTTCAAGTGAAGATTTAGATAGGTCTCAAAAAATATGGGATTGTGTTTTGCCTTTCTTCTTTACTTGGATAATCGTATGGATTTTATTAGCCAATTATTTGTAGATTTCCATAAAATATCCATATAAATATTATAAATAATGCAGTAATTAATAAAACTGGAGCTATTATTTTACTGACGGCAACAACTGAGCTTATAGTTGAGATAAGTTCTGTTGAATTCTTTGGACCGAATGTATTAAGGTTTTTGATTTTTTTAGTTCCAGTTCCAACCTCAACATCTTCCAGATCATCAATAGCTATTTTTATAGATTTTATTACATATTCAATAATTTCAGGTCTTTTTTCTATTCCAACAGGATTATATCCTCTGGATAATGTATTTACGCTATGTGTGTCGGTTGTCATCACTTCAATTTCATCAATGTCCAATTCTTTTGTAGCGTCAATTATTTCCTGTCTGAATCCAATTTCCATGTTGTTGGAATCGAATAATACATATGCGGTTCTCTGACCGGACACTTCAATAATCATTACTTTAATGCCGCTTTCTCCGATACCTTCATGTTTATCTAGAGTTTCCATTTTATCATAGCAGCAACCTACTTTAATTGAATCAAACTCTTTATTGTCAGTTTCAATCTTATCAATAACGTCTATCAAATCAAACACTTCAGGATTTCCAGGCAACACTTCTCCACTTTCGGGAGTAAATGAGTTGTGACAATCCACAATCACCGAATCCTCTACGTTACATTTGCTGATACTTTGAGTCATCATTGTAAGGCCTACGCCGAATTCAATATCGTCACTGCCGTTCGGTGCAAAAGTGGATAGAATAACCATTCCTCTGTTGAAGAATTGCACTCCTATGTTGGCGGCATTCATTGAATATCTTTTGAATTTGCTGGCTTTTTTGTTGAATTCTATTTCGGTTAATCCTTCTTTTATTACATTTTCTATTTTATCTATTTCAGAAATGGATATTGGATTAAAATCGTGTGTGGATGGGCCGTGAGCCACCATTGTGAAATGGTCAAATTTATCAGCAAGTATTGTCGGCATGTTGGATCCTCCAATATTTCCTAAAGGTCCTGGATGGACAGACGGTGAAATGAATAGTGATTTAATGCCATTTTTTCCTTTAAAACAAATGAAAGTAACTATGGTATCGATGGATTCTCCCATATTTTCAAATGTGGATTCCAGCATGTTGGAACCTTCGTTCATATGCATAATGAATAGGCTCAACAAATCCAGAAGTCCAATACCTAAATTCTTCTTTAAAGGTGATGCCGCTATTGAAACAAAGGCATAGATTGCTAAAATAAATATCAGGCATGCAACCACTGTTTTTATGATAACGTTGATAATTACCGGAGTTGAAAATACGGACGGGTCACTCCATAAAAACAATATCAGCACAAGCATTGTTAAAACAAGTATCGGCTGAATCAATCCGATAATCGCTGATTTTGAAAACCCTATTTTGGTTGTACTCCACAATACCATGGTGTTTATACCGTAAATAACTACACAACCAAAAAGCAATGAATTAACAAAGAGATATACATTAAATATGCGGGCAAGTATTGCTCCTCCAATCAGGATTAATGATATTAAAAACATTGAAAGCAGTGATAAAAACATGGAATGCTTTATTTT
>CACYVR010000005.1 GCA_902777885.1 uncultured Methanobrevibacter sp. | reverse complement strand
AATGAACCTCCTGTCGTTGAGGTAAATCCTTTGAAAAATATTTTATTCGGTGACAGAAAACCAAAAAATCAAAATGGCATAAGTGAATCTAAATTTTCAAGTGCAATTAAAGGTACATCCAAACTTAATTTAACAAAAGAAGAGGTTGAAACTGTCCGGGGAGAGATTATTGATGATGATTTGATTGACCATAAATCTGCTCCCGAAGATGATGATGTTGTTGAAGTTGAAATTCTCTCTGGAGATTATAAAAACAGGAATGCGGATATTAATCCTATGGATAATATAAATAATGATTTAGATGATGAAAATAAGGTTGTATTTAAAAGAAATGTTGATGGTGTGTCTGAAATGACAAGAAATAGCAGTGTTAAAGAAAAAGATTTTAATCGCATAATTGATGAGACTTTTGAAAATCATCCTGATGGCAGTCTTGATGATGAGGATATTTCCAACCTTGCCTCTGCATTAGTAAGTAAAGCTTTTGATGATGTAATTTCCGATGCATTAAATGAAAAAGATAATCAATATAATCTTAAACGTGATGAAAACTATGATGATTATCAATCAGATATTCAAAATAATGACATTGAAGAAAAAGATGCTCAAAATGTAAATCATGCATCTACATCGCCTGATGGAGTTACATATTATAAGGGTATTGATGATGTTAACAGTCCATTAAGAAAAAATAACTTGTATTATGATGGTGATAAAAACAAAAATAAATCTGTTAAGGATTCGATTAAAAGCGGCATACGTGATATTAAATATATTCACAAATCCCTAAATGAAATAGAAAATCCAACTAAGGTAGGTTACGTTTCTGTTGTAGACAGAACAGAAGAATATGATGAAAGTGAGTATTTAACGCCAATTCAGGATTATGAAGGCGAAGAATATGTTCCTCAGGATGAAGGATTAACATTCGCTGAAAAAGAAGAGTTAAGATATGAAAAAGAACTTCAAATGGAGAAGCTTAAAAAAGAATTGTCCAGTGATGATAATACTATAGTAACTATACATGAAGAAGAAAGACGTGAGGATAGAAAAGACCAGGCTTTAGAAGATATTATCCAAATAGCTGATGAAGATTATAAAGAAATTGAGAAAGAGAGATTTAAAAGTAGCAATACTTTAAAAGCATTTGATGATAATAAACTCCCAAAAAGAGGAAAGGTTGAAGATGAAATTGTTGATTATAAATTTGCAAGTGATTTCGGATTAAATTCACAGGAAGATTTATACAACCAGCCAATAGAAAATGTTTCCAAATCAGTAAATGAAATTATTGCTGTTGAAGGTCCAATTCATATTAATGAAGTTATTAAAAGAATTAAGGATAGCTGTCATATTAAAAGGGCTGGTGCCAAAATGAAAAAGCAAGTCCAAAAAGCTATTAAAGAATCTGAAAACTCTGGAAACGTTATAAGAATTGGGGACTTCTTATATGACGCATCAAGCAATGATGTTGTTATTAGAAAAAGAGTAAAACCAAAAATAGATTTAATTTCAGATGAGGAAATTTCTAAAAATATTGAAACTATCCTGTCCCATAAACAAAGCCTGACAACATCCAGTTTAACGAAGGAAGTTTCACGTAATTTCGGTTTCAAATCCACTTCCCGTAAAACTTCAGCTAAGATAAAAAGTGTATTGGACTCTATGATTGCGGAAGGCAGTGTTAAATTATATGATGATGTTGTTGAGCTTAATTAGGTATTTTAAATGTCAACAAAAATTAAATCTCCAGAAAATTTACCGAAAAAGCCTGGCGTTTATATAATGAAAAATGCTGAAGGCGAAATAATCTATATCGGTAAGGCAAAAAACCTTTTAAATAGGGTTCGTTCATATTTTAGGGAAAAACTGGATAGACCAAAAACCCAAATATTGATGAGCCATTTTGATAGTTTAGAATATATTTTAACCAATTCAGAAAAAGAAGCCTTGATTTTAGAAGCAAATCTGATTAAGAAACATCATCCTCGTTATAATATTCAATTGAAAGATGATAAACGTTATCCTTATGTTAAAATCACCAATGAAAAGTTTCCACGTTTGGTTATCACGAGAAATATTACCAAAAATGGTGTTTATTATGGTCCTTTCACAGATGTCGGTTCTGTAAGAAGAACGGTTAAGTTTTTAAAATCACTGTTTAAAATAAGAACCTGTCGAAATATGGATGGGCCTTGTTTGAATTCTCAAATTGACTTGTGCTATGCTCCATGTGATGGAAATATCACTGAAAAGGAATACAGTGAAATAATTAATAAAATTGACTTGTTTTTCCAGGGAAAATATTCTGTAATTGTCAAAAATCTTAAAAAGGAAATGCATGAGGCTGCTGAAAATGAGGAATATGAAAAAGCTGCAGTTTTAAGAGACCAGATTGAATCAATAGAAGAAATCATGGAAAAACAGTTTGTTGATTTGGCCGATGATGACCTGGATCAGGATGTAATAGCAATTGCAAAGGGTAATCTTGATATTTATGTTGTAATAATGCCCATTAGAAACGGTAAGATTACAGGCCGTGATGACTTTTTGATGAGCGGATCAGAGCATGATTCAACATCTGAGATTTTGTCTTCATTTATTCAGCAGTATTACGGTTATAACAGACATGTTCCAAAGCAGATTCTTTTAAGTGAAGAAATTGACGATAAGGACTTGCTTGAAGAGTGGCTAAGTGACCTTAGAGGCAATAAGGTCCGTATTAAAGTTCCTCAGAAGGGCGTTAAGTTAAGGCTTGTTAAGATGGCTGAAAAGAATGCCGAGATTATCAAGCATCAAAAGAAAAAGCTGGAAAATTCATTGATTGAACTTAAAAAGTATTTGAAGCTTGAAAAAGTACCCAGAATTATTGAAGGTTATGATATAAGTAATATTTCAGGTAAATTTGCCGTCGGGTCAAAAGTTTCTTTTAAAGATGCAAAACCTAATAAAAAGATGTATAAGCATTTTAAAATGGAAACACCAGGACCTAATGATTTTGCAATGATGAAAGAATTGTTAACTCGCCGTTTAAAGTTGATTGAAACAGACCCTGAACCTGATTTGATTGTCATTGATGGAGGTAAGGGTCAGTTGGGTATGGCCTGTGATGTTCTGGATGAATTGGATTTAAATCACATTCCGATTATAGGTCTTGCAAAAGAGTTTGAAGAGATTTATCTTCCAAACTCAAAAAGGCCGATTATCATACCTAAAAACAACCGAGCTCTTCATCTGCTCCAGCAGGTCAGAGATGAATCTCACCGTTTTGCTATCACATACCATAGAAAGCTTAGAAGTAAAAATATATCTGAATCCAGTCTTGATGACATTAAAGGGATTGGAAAAAAACGTAAAATCAATCTTTTAAAAGAATTCGGCAGTATTGAAAACATTAAAAATGCAAGTTTGGATGAGTTAATTAATGTTGATGGAATGAGTAAAAATTCTGCTCAAAATGTTTACGATTACTATCATTAAAGGCTAAAATCGTCTTTTTTTGACATTAACTATATATATGAGGATTGTTAATAATTACTTTTATAAGTTGTTAATAGGTTTATATTATGGTAAAATGTCCAAGATGTGGTCATGAAAATCTTTCATCAACCACATATTGTGAAGAATGTTCCTATATTTTAAATGGTTCACCTACCGGTCAAAAAAGAGAGGGATGGCAAATGGGAACATTCAAAAAGGTAGCGTTGATTATTGGAATAATTGCTATTGCGTTGATTTTATTTTCAGTTATTTATAATTTCACACAGCCTTCAAAAGAAGAATCATTAAATGTTATTGAAGCGGATTCCAAAATTCAGGAAGGCTCATCACATCCTTATGAAGTAAAAATAATCTATGATGGATTATGGTATACCAAATCTGGAGAACCAAGTTCACTTAAAGAACAGTCTAATCGGGGCAGACATACTTTTGGTCTTGATTGTGCTTCATGGGATAAGGTTTATGTTTTAGCTGAAAAGACAGATGGCTCATCAGATGTACTTAAAGTTCAACTTTTAAGGAATGGTGAAGTTGTAGCTGAAAATTCAACTACTGATGGTGTTAATCAGGTGACTATTAATTATCGAAGTTAATTTTCAACTTCATTAGCTTTTTGGTTCAATAATTCAACAAGTTCATCAGTTTTGTAAATTCTTATTTCTTCAGTTTCAGGTTTGAAAATCTTCATGAAGGTAATTAAATCATTGCATAACTGGTCGTATTGAATATTAAGAGTATTAAAGTTAGAAAGTAGTCCAATTAATTGATCTCGTTCTAATTTTTCATTTTCCCTAGTTACTTTTTCCATGTTTGCAAAATGTGTTTCAATTAATAGTTTGTCATTTTCTAAACTGTCAATATATTCTTGAATTTTATTTTCACAATTCATTTAAATCACTAATAAATATTTTTAAATAGTTTCATTAATAAAAATTTGTATAATATAATAGGGGCATAACTATGATTAAAGTTGAAAATGTAAGTAAATCTTATGAATTAGATGACGGTAACTCTGTTGTAGGTCTTAAGAATGTTAGTTTTGAAGTTAAAGAAGGAGAAATACTTGGAATCATGGGAAAAAGTGGTTCCGGTAAAACAACACTTTTAAGGGCTTTGAGAGGAGTTGAACATATTGATGAAGGAAGCATTACTGTCGATACTGTAAGTGTAAATGGAGACTCTTCACAGTTTTATTATAATGAACTTAAAAAAGTAACAGCCATTCATCTTCAAAGGTCATTTGGATTATGGCCAGATACAGTCCGTGAAAATGTTTTAAGAAAATTATATGCTAGAAGATACTTTGATGAAGGTGGAACTGATTTTAAAGTTGCTGAAAGTGAATTCGGTGAAGAAGCAGATAAAATTTTGGAACTGGTATCTCTTACTGATAAAAAAGACCATTACGCTTCTGTTTTAAGTGGTGGTGAAAAACAAAGATTAATCATAGCCCGTCAACTTGCAAAACAACCTAAAGCTTTGCTTCTGGATGAACCTGCAACAATGGCATGCCCTAAAACAAAACAAGAAATCCTTGATGCAGTTAAAAACATTAATGAAGAATTGAATATTACAATAGTTCTGGTTTCTCATTTGCCTGAAGTTCAAAAATATCTCGCAGATAGAGTAATATTGATGGAAGACGGTGAAATCAAAAAGCAGGGAACTCCTGAAGAAATTACCGAAGAGTTCATGAGTGCAATGGATCCTATTGTAGATATTGAAAACATATCCTCAGATGAAGATATCATTGATGTTAAGGATATTTATAAAAGATTCTATTTGTTGACTGGGGGTGAAGTACTCCAGATTGAAGACATTAACTTTAAAGTACAAAAAGAAAATATTTTAAGTTTAATCGGACCTAGCGGTGCTGGAAAAACAGTTCTTCTTAGAATGCTTGCAGGACTTGATGATTCAGATAAGGGAGATGTGCTTTATCAGATTGACGGTGAATGGCATGATATTGCAATTGCCGGAATAGGACGTATGAAAATCCGTTCAAAATTAGGTTTCATGCACCAGGAATTTTCCTTAGTCCATTATGCAACAGTTCTTGATCAGCTGGCTACTAGATTAGGTTATAAAAATCAAAATATTGTAAATGAAGCTCGCCAAAGAGCTGAAAGAATGGGACTTAGTGATGAATTATTGGATTCTCTTTATCTGCTCACTGATTTGCAGGAAAATGAAGCAAGAGCACGTCTTGAACAGGTTGGTCTTGCACCAGATATCCTTGCTGATTTGTTCCCTAAATTCCCTGAAACTGCTACCCGTGAAGCTGTTGCAGACATATTTGAAAGTCTTGATTTGGATTTGGATATTTTATACAGGAAGTCTTATGAATTGTCCGGCGGTCAAAAAGTGCGTGTAATGCTTGCATTGATATTGATTTCAAAACCGGAATTCCTTCTTTTGGATGAACCATTTGGAGATTTGGATCCGATTACTTTAAGGACTGTTACCAATTCTCTTAAAACGATATCCAAAAAATATAAGATTACAATCATCATGGTTTCTCACAATACTGAATTTATTAAGGAATTATCCAACAGGGCATTATTCATGGATGATGGTAAGATAATTGATGATAGTGAGGATATGGATAAAATCGTTGATGATTTCATTGATTTCTGTCATGCAAGCTATTTAAAAGAGGCGCAATAAAATGTTTGATGTTATCTGCGTTCCTGTTGACGGGTCCGAATATGGCTATAAGGCAGCTGATGTAGCTATTGAAATAGCCGAGAAATTTTCATCTAAAATAGCTGCCGTTCATGTTTTGGAAGAATTTTCATTTAACAGTTATGATTCCGCCGAAGACAGTGGAGATGCGATTTTAGCAAAAATTACAAAAAAAGCGGCAGAACATGGTGTTGAAGTCATAGAACATCTGTTAACTGCTGATGCTTTAAGGGATATGAAATTTATTGTTAAACAAACAGGTGCTGATTTAGTTGTTATTCATCGATACGGCTCTGATAATGAAAGATTTGTATCTTTTGAAGAAAATAGTGTTAGTGATCACCAAATTGGTTCAGTTACAGAAAGGCTTTTAAGAATTTCTGATGTACCGGTGTTATTAATCAATTAATTTATTTTTTTTATTTTTTTTCTTAATTTTGACTAATGTATAGTTTTAACTAAATATTTAAATACTAATAAAAACATTATTATTAATAACTAAACTTTTTAGTTTGTTTTTTAAGAAAGGAGATATTATGATAGTTAAAGAATGGTGTTCTTTCTGCGGTGAATGTGCAGGAGTATGCCCAAGAAATTTAATACAAGTAAGAGAATATGCTTTAGTTTTTAATGAAGATGAATGTAGGGATTGTGACACTTGCGTTAAAGCTTGTCCAATCAATGCTTTAGAAAAAGAGGAATGATTTTATGATTGAAACTGATGTAATAGTAGTGGGTGCAGGACCTGCAGGTTCAAGTGCAGCAAAACATGCAGCTTTAGGTGGCGCAAAAGTTATTTTAATCGATAAAAAATCCGAAATTGGAGCACCAAAAAGATGTGCTGAAGGAGTTTCAATTGAAGGGCTTGAAAAATTAGGCATTGAACCTAATCCTCGCTGGATTACCAAAAAAATTGAAGGCGTAAGAATTCAGTCACCGGATGGAACTGATGTTTGGTTAACCGAAGATCAAGTAAAACTGCCTGAAGCAGGTTACATTCTTGAAAGGAAAGTTTTTGATAAACATATGGCAATGGATGCTGCAAGAGCGGGTGCCGAAATCAGAATTAAAACTTTAGTGACTGGAATCGATAAGATTGACAATGGTTTCATTGTTGAAACAGAATCAATGGGGAAAAGTGAAACTTTTAAATGTAAAATATTGATTGCTGCTGATGGTCCTGAAGGTCATGTTGCAAGATGGGCAGGTCTGAAACCAGCTGCAAAACCTAAAGAAATGGAATCTGGTGTACAATACGAAATGTGTAATGTTGAATTTGAAAAACAGGGAATCATTGAATTCTATTTGGGTTCATGTGCACCTGGTGGTTATGTATGGATTTTCCCTAAAGGTGATGACATTGCAAATGTCGGATTGGCTATCTTGCAGCATAAGGCTGAAAAAACAGCAATTGAATATTTGGATGATTTTGTTGCAAATTCACCTTACTTAAAAAATGCTCAGGCTGTTGAAATTAACGTTGGTGGAGACCCTGTTGGTGGAATGACCAAAAAGCTCTATGATGATAATATTATGGTTTGTGGAGATGCTGCAGGTCAGGTTAATCCTTTAACTGGTGGAGGAATTATCAGCGGTATGACTGGTGGAATGTGTGCTGGACAAGTTGCTGCTGAAGCTATTAAAGAGGACTGTTCCAAAAAATTCTTAAAACAGTATGATACGATGGCTCACGAAGAATTGGATCATGAAATTAAAAGGTATAAAAAGGTTCAAGAGTACTTGCTTACTTTATCCGATAGTGAATTGGACAGCATTGCACATGCATTTGAAGGCGAAACTTTCGAAAAGATTTCAACCACTGAAATTGTTAAAAAATTAATTAAAATTTCTCCTAAAGCTTTATTGAAATTAGGTAAATTCGTATAAGGTGTTTTAATTGATTTTAGTTACTGGCGGTGCAGGATATATCGGTTCACATACTGCCAAAGCATTACATAAGGCAGGTTATGAAGTTGTTGTTGTTGACAACTTATGTAAAGGTTATGAAAATTTTGTAAAATGGGGAAACTTTGAAAATTATGATTTGGGAAGTAAGGATTTGCGCAAAGTCTTTGAAAAATATGATATAGATGGAGTATTGCACTTCGCTGCCTTTTCTTCTGTTGCAGAATCTGTTGAATTTCCTCAGAAATATTTCAAAAACAACTACAAAAATACATTAAATCTTTTGCAGATTATGAGAGAATTCGGTGTTGATAAATTCATATTGTCTTCAACTGCTGCAGTTTATGGCAATCCTGAAAAAATTCCAATAACTGAAGACCAAGAATTAAAACCGATTAATCCTTATGGCCACTCCAAATGGATTACTGAAAAAGCTTTGGAGCGTGAAGTTGAAAAAGGTGACTTTAATTTTGTTTCTTTAAGATACTTTAATGCTGCAGGGTGTGATTTTGACTGTGAAATTGGGGAATTGCACGATCCTGAAACCCATTTGATTCCTTTGGTTTTGGATGCGGCAATTGGAAAAAGGGATTCAATTTCCATATTCGGTACAGATTATGACACTCCTGACGGCACATGCATCAGGGATTATATTCATGTAAATGATTTGGCAAGTGCTCACGTTGCAGCTTATGAATATCTGTGCGAAGAAAATAAGTCAAACATTTTTAATTTAGGTAATGGAGAAGGTTATTCCGTTCGTGAAATTATTGACATGTGTAAAAAAGTCACAGAACGTGATTTCAATGTTGAAATAGCTGATCGCCGTGAAGGTGACCCTGATATTTTAATTGCAGATGCATCCAAAATCGAAAAGGAATTGGGATGGAAACCTAAATACGATTTGGAATGTATTGTTTCATCTGCCTGGAAATGGCATCAAAAAGTAAATAGTATTTAATAAAGGTTTTATCATGGAAAACAACACTTATGGGTCTAAAATCGATGTTAGAATTATCGTATCTAATCTGGATATTGCAGGGCTTGTTTCAAAAGCTGTTGACAGTGCTCAACTTGAAAAGGACTATAATATTGTTGTTTCTTCGATAATACCAACCACGGATTTGGAATTAGCTAAAAAAGTAGCTGAAGGTGCAGATATTATTCTTATTGGTGGATACGGCCAAGATGATAACTTTAATTTGCTTTATAATGATTTGAAAACGGATTTTAATCATATAGGCTTATTCGATTATAATAATGTTTTGTTTGAAAGTGAGCAAGTCAATGCTGAACTTGCTCAAAAGGAAATTTTAAATTCAATCATCAAGTCGACCCTTTCTTATTCTTTAAATTTAATTAATATCCATACTTTAGAAAACAAACTGTTGAAAATAACACATAATTATAATAGTTTACTTGATGATTACAATAAGCTTATTAAGGAAAATGAAGTATTGTCTATGGAAAACAATGATTTGCATAATGATATCGATAACTTAAAATCCGATTTCACCAACTTTAAAAACAGGTTTGAAGATATTCACAATAAGGATTTCTTAGAAATCTATAAACTGGATGAACTGTGGCAGGAAGTTTTTAAACAGGATTTGCTTGATGAAGAAAAGATTGTAATAGCTACCAGTAAGTTTAAACCTGATAATATTATCGTTGGACAGGGTTTTATAGCTGCTCAATCTAAAAATCATGCTATTGATTGGTTAAAAATCATTAAAACAGCTTTAATTTTTGTAGAAGATAATAAAGAAGAATTAACAAAAGAATTATCTTCAAAACGCATTAAAAAATCTCCTGAAGTCCGTGAAGACTATGATTTACCAAATACTTTTGAAAATTTCTGGGAGTGAAAACATTATTATTTTTATACTAGGTTAAAGATAAATAATAGTGATAATTATATGGTGTTTGCAAATGCAAGGTGAGATGGAAGATAAGTGTGGTATAGTGGGAATTCATTCCAAGGACACATCTAGGAATGTTTCTTCTTTTGTTTATTATTGTTTATATGCTTTACAGCATAGAGGTCAAGAATCTGCTGGAATAGCTACTTTTAATCCAGAAAAAGGCTTGAATTATTATTGTGGTATGGGTTTAATCACTGATGTTTTCAAAGATTATGAAATCAATAATCTATTTGGAAATATTTCAATTGGTCATGTCAGATATTCTACTACCGGCCAATCAAGATTAGAAAATTCCCAGCCTTTCGTAACAGATTTTGATGATGGATTTATTGCTATGGCTCATAATGGAGATATAGTTAACTCCGGTGAGTTAAGAAATCAACTTATTGATGAAGGATATGAATTTAAATCCGACACTGATTCTGAAGTAATCTGTTATATGCTAAAAAAAGAACATCATGATAATAATAAAAGCATTATTGATGCTATTGAAGCTGTTTCTCGCCAGCTTGTTGGATCTTATGCGTTAGTCATTCTTGTTAATGGGGACTTATATGGTGTGCGCGGTCCTATGGGCATAAAACCATTGGCTCTTGCAAAAAGAGGGGATGATTTTGTTTTGGCTTCCGAAACCGTTGCTTTTGATGTTATCAATGCTAAATTTATAAGAGATATTGTTCCCGGTGAAGTCGTCTACTTTGAAAATGATGAGATTAAAAGCCACATGTTGGAAATCGCAGATGAGAGTAACCTCTCCCATTGCATGTTTGAATATGTTTACTTCGCAAGACCGGACAGTACAATAGATGGCATTAACGTTTATCAAACCCGATTAAACATTGGCCGTGAATTACATAAATTATATCCGATTGATGCCGATGTTGTCATTCCAGTACCTGATTCATCAATTCCTGCAGCTATAGGTTATTCCAGAGCTTCCGGAATTCCTTATGGTGAAGGTTTAATTAAAAATAGGTATGTTGGAAGGACATTTATTATGCCGACACAGGAAGAACGTGAATTGGCTGTCAGACTTAAATTAAATCCAATTAAAGAAGCTATTAAAGGTAAAAAGATTATTTTAATCGATGACAGTATAGTCAGAGGAACCACCTCTAAAAAATTACTTGATTTGGTTAAGGAATCAGAACCTGCTGAAATTCATTTCCTGGTAGGTTGTCCTCCTGTAATAGCGCCTTGTTTTTATGGTGTAGCTATGGCTACCAAAAAAGAATTAATTGCAGCTAATTTCAGTATTGAAGAAATCAAAAAACAGTTGGATATAGATACTTTAGGTTATATTACATTGGAATCACTTATAGATGCTATTGGCATGCCTGCTGAAGATTTATGTTTGGGTTGTTTGAATGAAAAATATCCTACCGAACTTCCTGATGATATTGAGGCTGAAACTTATTATAAACCTTAATGGATTAATATGCCTGAATTATTAGCTCCTGCTGGAAATTTCATATCACTGCGTGCCGTTTTGGAAAACGGTGCCGATGCAGTTTATTTTGGCCTGGATGAATATAATATGAGGGCCAATGCCAAAAATTTTTCTATAGATGATTTGGCTAAAATATCTAATATTTCCAAAGATTATGGGGCAAAAACCTATTTATGCACCAATATTATTTTAAAGGAATTACAAATTAATGCGTTAAAGGATAATTTGGAAAAAATTGCTTCTTCTGAAATTGACGGTCTTATTTTATCCGACATAGGATTAATAGAGGATACTGTTTCACATGGTCTTGAAGCTCACATCAGCGTTCAGGAAAATGTAACCAATTCACATACACTAAAAACCCTTCATAAGCTTGGAGCCAAAAGGGCAATCCTGTCACGGGAGTTATCTATAGATGAGATAACTGAAATTACCCGCAAATCTCCAATTGAAACTGAAATATTTATCCATGGTGCAATGTGTATGGCAATTTCAGGAAGATGCTTTTTAAGCTATGGCCTTTATGGTAGAAGTGCAAACTGCGGGGATTGTCTTCAGCCTTGCCGTAAAAACTGGACTTTAACTTTTGAAGAGTCTCAAAACGATGCTGTTTTAAATACTTCAGATGTTTTAGAAGAGTCATTTGTCATTTCATCAAGTTATGATGACACTTACAGGACAAACTTTTTTTCACCGAAAGACATGTGCATGATAGGCCACATTCCCGAACTGATTAAGACAGGAGTTTCATCATTTAAAATCGAAGGAAGGGCACGCAGTCCAGACTATGGTGCAATGGTAACTGGCATTTATCGTGAGGCTATTGATAATTATTTAAGCAATCCTGATGAATATGAATTTAATCCAAAATGGACGGAAAAGCTTGAAAGTGTTTTTAACCGAGGCTTTGACACTGGATTTTACTTTAATATACCATTTGAGACCAGTGAAACCAACCAGTCAAAATATATTAAAAAGGATATTGGTCAGGTAGTCAATTATTACAATAAGGTTAAAGTTGCGGAATTGAGGATATGGGATGATTTAAAGATTGGTGATGAAATAATGATTCAGGGTGAAACCACAGGCTCCATTACCCATACTATTGATTCCATGCAGATTGAAGGTGAGGATGTTAAAGAGGTATCCAAAAATTCCAATGTAGGTGTTTTACTTCCTCATAAAGTTAGAAAAAATGATTTTGTTTATAAATTAATTGAGAGGTCACAGCAATGATTAAGAAAATAGCAATTTATGGAAAAGGTGGAATTGGAAAAAGTACGACTGTAGCTAATTTATCCGCTACATGGGCCAGTGACGGTTTAAATTGCCTTGTCATAGGTTGTGATCCAAAAGCAGACACGACACGTACATTATATGGCAGACGAATTCCAACTGTTGTCAATACTTTAAAGGATAATAGAAATCCTGAAAGGGATGATTTAGTTTTTAATGGTTTTAAGGATATTTTATGTGTTGAAAGCGGAGGTCCGGAACCAGGTGTTGGATGTGCCGGACGTGGCGTAATTGTTGCAATGAAAAGACTTGAAAAAATTGGTGTTTTTGATGAGGATTTGGATGTTGTAGTGTATGACGTATTGGGTGATGTGGTATGTGGAGGTTTTTCCGTGCCATTGCGTGAAAAATACGCTGATGAAGTACTGATTGTCACTTCAGGCGAATACATGTCACTTTATGCGGCCAACAATATTGTCCGTGGTGTAAAAAAACTTAAAGGAAACTTGAGCGGCATTATCTGCAATTGCCGTAATGTTGAAAATGAAGAAGAAATCGTTAATGCATTTGCCAAAAAAATAGGCACACATGTTATTGGTACAATCCATAGAAGCAACTTAATTCAGGATGCGGAATTAGATGCAAAAACCGTTGTGGAAAAATATCCTGAAAGTGAAGAGGCAGGTGAATACTTTAAGCTTGCTTCAAATATAATGAACAATGAAAATGTTTCAATTCCAGAACCTATGGATGATGAGGAATTCGAAGAGTTCTTTAGAAATTTTTAAAAATTTTTCATCCATCCAATAGAAATTATTTTTTAGTTTTAAAAACAAATTTTTAATCATGAAAAAGTTGGCTATATTTGATTTTGACGGAACGCTTTTTGACTCAATAGATGATGTTGTAATATCTTTCAACAAGGTCTTGAAAGAATTGGATTTTCCCACATTAACGAGAGAGGAGTATATTCCATGTCTTGGAGGAAACATCGATGAGATTGTCTCAAAGGTACTGGGCGTGAATAGCACTCCTCAAAATATTGAGACTGTTAAGAAAAATTATTTGGAGTTATATAACTCCTCCAAAAAAGAAAATACTCTTCCATTTCCACATAGCGGAAAAGTCCTGAAAAATTTGCAGGATAATGGTATTCTGCTTGCTATAAATTCAAATAGATTAAATTATTCCTTAAATGAACTGGTTGAGAAATATTACTCGGATATAGACTTTGTGTTAATTGAAGGCCATAAAATTGATTTTCCATGCAAACCCGATCCATTAGGTGTGAATAATATACTCGAAAAGGCAAATGTAAGTTCAGATGATGCATTCTATATTGGGGATTCCATAACAGATATTAAAACAGCTGAAAATGCAAAT
>CACYVR010000004.1 GCA_902777885.1 uncultured Methanobrevibacter sp. | reverse complement strand
TAAAATCTGCTTAAAATGTAATGCTCGTAACCCTGCTGGTGCAACAACTTGTAGAAAATGTGGTTACAAAGGTTTAAGATACAAAGCTAAAGAACCAAGAGGATAGATTCACTCTATTCTTTACTATATTTTTTTAACTTATCACCAAAACTAATTTTTTTTCTTTCTTGTTTAATCATTAATTTAATATATAATTTTAAATAAAAATATTTTTATGAAAAATGTAGAAGCATATATCAAAGACATATTAAAAGAAAGAAAAGTTCATTTCACATTAATCGATCCTGATGAACAGACCCCTGAAGAAGCTTTGGATATTGCAACTGAGGCTATTGAAGGTGGAACTGATGGTATTATGATTGGAGGCTCAACCGTAGATAATGTTGGTGTTAATGAAACCTGTAAAATATTGTCTGATAATATTGCCGTTCCAATTATCATATTTCCTGGAAATACAAGCAGCGTAAGTAAATATGCTGATGCTATATTTTTTATGAGCTATCTTAACTCCAATAACCCATATTGGATAATTGGAGCACAAGCTCTCGGTGCACTTCCCGTTAAAAAATCCGGAATTGAAATATTGCCTATGGGTTATATGGTTGCAGAACCTGGTGGAACTGTTGGATGGGTGGGGGATGCCAAATTAGTCCCTAGAAATAAGCCTAAAATACCTGCAGCTTATGCAATGGCTGCTGAATCTTTGGGAATGAGATTCTTCTATATTGAAGCTGGATCTGGTGCAGATAAGCCTATTCCTCCTGAAATGGTTGCATATACGAAAAGAGCTACTGATGACATGATTGTTATTGTCGGTGGAGGTATTCGTGATGCCAAAGCAGCTTACACTGCAGCCAAAGCCGGAGGAGATATTATAGTCACTGGTACTGTTGTTGAAGAAAGTGATGATGTCAAATCTAAAATTCAAGAACTTACCGGAGCTATTAGAAAAGCTTCCATGGAGTAGTCTTTGACTGCTCTTTTGCTAATTTTTTTACTAAATATTGTGAAACCTAAATACTCGTCAAATGCTCTCTGATAGACTTTAAATATAGTAAATAAATATATTAATAAATAAAAATGAAAAGTTTAATTTAAAATTTTTTAAACATTAACCAAGTTAAAAAAATAAATTAAATCATGACCTTTGAGACGAAAGACTAGTTTAAAGACCATTAAAGTAAAAAATTCTAGTCTTCTGCAAGACGAGGTGTTCAGTATGTTAAAATCTCTATATATTAAAGCACTCAATAATAGAAGATATCTTCAACCAGAACCAGAAAAAAGTGAAAATTTCTCACTGGAGGGTAAATGGTTTGACAAACCCTTTGCCAAAAGCAAAAAGGAGTTTTCCATTGCTGCAGGTGATGGAAGTTTCAATATCAAAAAGTTTTTGATGTTCAATTATTGTCCGGTATCTGCCGAAGCGCTGGTTTATGACGGACAGTTAAAGAATATCGAACAGTCTGAAATTTTTGAAATAGAGCATATTCCTTTTTTAAAAGAATTAATTCCTAATTACATGTCAATATTTGAGCTTAAATGCTGTTTAAAAGCAATTAATGAATATGATGTTGATTATTATTTATTCGATGGCTCAATTTTTGGAGATCTGCAGAACCATTATCCAAAAGGAGCAAAACAGCCTTCAGACATTAAAAAACAATTGACTTCGGGAGTATTGAAACTCTTTGAAGATAATATCAATGACTTGTCAAGTCTTGACTTGTCATTTCCTGAAATAAAAAAGAAAGTCTATGTACATGTATCAGGTGAGGGTGAAGATGATTTTGGGGATAATGAAATGGATGATGTCTATAATCTTTATCTCTCATCAATCGAGAAGCTCCTGGTTTTAAAGGAAGTTTTAAAGAAAAATAAAAAAATCATTTCAATTTCAAAAACATCATCAAGCAATGATCTGTTCCACAGCAATGCTCCTGATATAGGCATTCTGGATCAGTTTACCGAAAAGCAGGGGATTTCAAAGTTAATTCATAAGAAGGTGGAAACAAGCACTGCAGTACCATTTCCCGTTTACAATGATTTCTTCAACGGATTATGGTTCACGATATTTTATGTAAGGCTTAAAGAAAACAAGAACATTTTAAAGGTTGAAATTCCTTATTATGTAGAAGATAAAGATGATGATGAAATAACAGAAATTGTTGAAATAATCAAAAGGGATGCCGCTGAAGGCTATCCGTATTTATTGAATAAGGCCCATAATGATGTGGTCATTACCAATAAGCATGTGGATGAACTTTTAAAAATTAGCAGAATTTATGAAACAACAAACAGAGAACAGTTAAGGATGTGATAAAATGGTAGTTGGTTATTGTGTCGGTGAAATATCTCTATCCGAATTGACTTTTATTTCAGATAAGATGCCTCAGGTTGGAGAATATGTTACGGTAGAATATGACGGCAAAAAGGTTTTGGGAATGG
The DNA here is from genome assembly GCA_902777885.1 of uncultured Methanobrevibacter sp. Classification (GTDB taxonomy): domain Archaea; phylum Methanobacteriota; class Methanobacteria; order Methanobacteriales; family Methanobacteriaceae; genus Methanocatella. The sequence continues at coordinate 13,856 of CACYVR010000004.1, read as the reverse complement.
TTGAAAATCTGGTTAGGGGAAATGATGCTTTAAATATTGATTTGCATGATGTTGAAGCTATTCAAACCATTGCCCGTATTGGAGGAAAGGATTACTATATTAAAGGTAAGGTAAAACTATTGGGTGATGTTAATGACAATTTAAGGTTACCTAGAACTCCCGCACTTCCAGGTACACCAATCAAATTGGCAGATAAGGAAATTTTGGATAAGGTATTCAAGGTTAAAAACCCTATCAGGTTAGGGACATTGGTCAATCAAAGAGATATTGAAGTCAATGTTGAAGGAAACCCAATATTGAATAGGCACTTGGCGATTTTGGCCATGACCGGTGCGGGAAAATCAAATACTGTTGCGGTTTTGATGGATCAGCTTCTCCAGTATAATGTTCCAATCTTTGTATTTGATATGCACGGCGAATACAGGGATGCTGATTTTCCTAATGGCGAAGTTAATGTTATTCAGCCTAAAATCAATCCGACATACATGAATTTTTATGAAATCAAAAGATTGGTTAACATTCCAAATAATGCATATATTCAGGAAAGGCACTTTAGACAGGCTTTCAACAAGGCCAAAAAGGAAATTACCGAAGGAACCGAACATACTCATAAGTTTTTGGAGGCCATGTACGATATATTATATGTCAGGTCACAGGAAGACGGGTCTGATAAGCAGATTGTCGATGTAATGAATAAGATTGAGGATGCTAAAGACAAATACAATAATCTATTTGACAATAACAAGGGCAATATATTAACCAGCATCAAGGTGGGACATGTCAATGTATTGGATTTAAGCCAGACTGATGAATCTGTCTCAGAAGTCCTTGTAAGTCATATTCTAAGAAATGCCCTTCAAAGAAGAAAGAATTTCTTCCATGGTTCTTCTGATAAAACTCTGGACCATTCCGTATTTTTTGTTATAGAGGAAGCACATATTTTGGCTCCTAACAAAAGAGATTCACAGTCCAAGCATTGGATTCAAAGGGTTGCAAGGGAAGGCCGTAAATTCGGTTTGGGATTATGTCTGGTAAGCCAATCTCCAAAAACGGTTGACCATGATGCATTATCTCAGATGAACAACATGATAATATTGAGGCTTGTCGAACCAGAAGACCAAAGACATGTTCAATCAGCTTCCGAATCCTTATCAAAGGACTTGATAAATCAATTGCCTTCTTTAAATGTAGGTGAAGCTATTGTTTTGGGTTTGATGAGTAAAGTACCGACATTAGTAAAAATTGATGAGTTTAAAGGTCGTCGTACCGGCGGTGATTTGGATATAATTGGGGACTTGGCAAGTTTCAATAAAGATGAAGAAGATGAAATCAGGCGCCAAGAACAAGAAAGCCTTGATTTGGGATATGATTACTAGTTGAGGTCAATATTGACCTTAAAGGAAACATAAATCTTAAATAATTAATAAATTAAATTATTACATAATTAAATACTTTGTAAGTGTTTAAATTGGTTATATACAAAAATAAAAAAAGGTAATATAATGAAATTTGCACATTTAGCAGACACTCATTTAGGGTATCGTCAGTTCGGTTTATATGAACGTGAGAAAGACTTTTATGAAGTGTTTGAAAAGATTATTGATAGAATAATAGAAGAAAAGGTAGATTTTGTAATACATAGTGGAGATTTATTTGATAATTCAAGACCTTCTCCAATAGCACTCCTTACATTTCAAAAAGGTTTAATAAAACTTAAAAATGCAAATATTCCGGTTTATGCTATTGCAGGAAATCACGATAGTGTACTTCGTAAAAATTCAATTCCTCCACAGGTATTATTCAAAAAATTTGGTTTGAAAGTAATTAGTCCGATTAACACTAATTACATGTATCATGATGTATTTATTGCTGGCTTGCCATTCTATTCATCATCACAGTATAAAAACCTTAAAAATAAACTTTCTGAATTATCCAAAAAGGCAGCCAGTCATGAAAAATCTATTTTGGTATTGCATCAGGGTATTGACAAGTATTTCAACCTGCAATATGAATTGGAGATAGGTGACATTCCGGACAATTTCACATATTATGCAATGGGTCACCTTCATAATTATATCAACGATGATTTTGGAGAAGGTAAATTGGTTTATCCGGGTTCTAGTGAAGTTTGGAAGACAACAGAACTTGGAGATTATAGAAAAAATGGAAAAGGATTTGTCATTGTAGATTTAGGTGGTAAAAAACCTTCAGTTGAAAGGATTAATATTGATCTTCCTCGTGAATTCATCGAAAAAACACTAGAATACGATAACTTGTCCAATGGAATAGAAGAAATTAAACAAAATATTAAGGATTTAGATAAAAAGCCTATTATTAATTTGACAGTTAATAATGTGACTTCAACTGCAACTGCATATGAAATGATTATTGAAGAGCTTGAAGATTTAGCATTAATGGTTAGGCCTAAATTCAATATTCCTGGTGAAGAAAGTATTGATTTAATCATTGATAAGGAAAATGCATTAGGTCCTATTGAGGTGTTGTCTTCAAAATTGGAAAGTTATGAAGATGAGGATATTACCAAATTTGCAGCAGAATTATATAATTTGCTTTCTAAGGATAAAAATGAGGAGGCAAAAGAACTCATTGATGAATTTTATAAAGAGAAATATCCTGTTGAAGAGGTAGAGGAGGATTAAACATGATTTTTAAAAGATTAAGATTAAAAAATTTCAAATCTTATTCAAATGAAATAATTAATTTTGATAAAGGAATCACAGTTATTGTAGGAGAAAATGGTGCTGGTAAATCCTCTATTTTTGAAGCTATTAGTTTTGCTTTATTCAAACAACATACTGCTGATAAACTGGGAGATTTGGTTCGCAATAATACTGATAATATGAGTGTCGAGCTGGATTTTGTCTCAAGAGGAAAGGAATACAGGATTGTCCGTGATAAGAACAAATCCAAATCCGCATCCAGGCTATTGACCAAGACATCAATTGACGGTGAATTCATGTCACTTTGTTCCGGTGAAAAGGAAGTATCCGATAATGTTCAGGCAATATTGGATATGGATGCTAATCTGTTTTTAAATGCGATTTATGTAAGGCAGGGTGAAATTGCAGAACTTGTCGACAAACAGCCTGCTGATAAAAAACGTTTAATAGGTAAATTGTTGGGTCTGGATTCTCTTGAAAATGCTTGGAAAAATTTAGCACCGTTAATCAATGAATATGAAAATAAACTATCTGAGATTAAAGGAAAACTTTACTCTAAGGATGATCTTCAAAAAGAATACGATGCAAAAACCGCCGAACTCAATGAATTGAAAAGTAGGGGTCATGAACTCGAATCACAAATTGATGAAGTTAAAAGACTTAGGGATGAAATATCTGAAAGCAAACGTGATATGGAACGTGAAAAAGAGATTTACGAAACTCAAATGAATAATTTGTCTAATGAAAAACAAATATTAGATAAACTTGAAAAAGATAAGCATAGGCTTCAGGAAAACCTTGATAAGATACGTGGGGCTGAAGAAGAGATTTTGCGTTTGGAGAAATTTGTCTCAAAGCTGGATGTTTATCTTGACTTTGAAAAATCCGTTGTCAGCATTCAGTCTTTAAAGGAATCCGAAATGGAAATCGAAGAGAAAATCGATTCCATTAAAGAACAAAAACGTTTGATTCATGCTAAAAAACAAGGATATACTGATTATTTGAAATGTGAAGAAGAAATAACTGACTTAACAAATCAAAAAATAGATTTGGAAAAGAAATTGGCTACAATTACTCAACTTGAAAAGGATAAAAAGAAACTTTTGGAAAGCATCGAAGAAGATAGAAATGACATTGAACAGTTTTTCTCCATTTCAAAGGAAAAGTTGTTGGAACTTGATTTTCCGCAGGATGAACTTGATGAAGTCGATGATTTGAAAAAACTGGGCAACACGGCCAATAAATTCCAGGATGAAATTTCAGTCAAAATAGAAGATTTAACCAACAGTATCTCTTCTAAAAAAGAAGAGATTGTTGCATTTAAACAGGCAATTAATGCCTGTGAAAAGCCATTGGAAGAATTATCACATGTTGACAATAAATGTCCTGTTTGTCAATCAGATATAGATGATGTTAAAAAAGAAGAATTAATCAATCAATATAATACAGATATTGAAGAAAATAAAAAAGCAATTAAAGATAATGAAGAAGCTATTGATCTTTTCACTAAAAATAAGGATGACTTTAAAGAAAAAGAAGCTGAAGTTAAAAAATTGTCAGATGACATTTTGGAATATAAATACAAGTTTTCAAATCTTCAAAAAGACTTGCAAAGATTAAGGGAAATAGACGAAGGTCTTGATTCCAAAGAGTATATTGGAAATAAATTGGGTGAATTAATTTTAGAAATTGCTAAAGTAAAAGAAAACCGTGAAGGATATAAACAGGACCATGATGATTATAATCAATCCAAAGGTGCTTTAGATGTTTTAGGCAGTCAAACTGAAGCCGAATATAAATTAAAGCAAATCAAAAATGAAATCGATGTGCATGTTCAAAATATTAAGTTAGCTATTGACAATGATCCTCATTTAAGTGGAGATATGGATAATTTAGAACTTAAACAGCGTATTGATGATTTAAAAGAAAAAAATGAAGAGTATAATCAATTGAAAGGTTTTGTTCAAAATAAAAATGCGATTTCTTCCCAGTTCGAGTCTGTCAAGGAGGATATTGGTGTTTCAAATAATCAATTGGAAATTATTCAAAATAAAATCGATGCATCAAATTATGATAAGGAAAAATACGAACAGATTACTTATCGTGATGAGTTGTATGCCAACAGATATGAATCCTTTAGTAATGAATTATCTGAGATTAAGGGAAGAGCAAGGGAACTTATTAATGTCCATAAATCTCTAGCGGAAAAAATCAAAAACAATGATAGATTCCAAATGGAATATGTTAATATTTCAAAATATTTGGTTTTATTAAAAGATATTCGTGAATTATATGGTAAAAATGGTATTCAAAAAGAATTGAGGAATAATTCCAGACCTATTATACAAAAGAATACTAAAAAGTTCTTTGATGACTTTAATTTCAATTATTCTGATTTGATTTTGGATGATGATTATAATGTTACTGTAAGGGGTCCTGAAGGTGAATCTTCAATGGCCATGGTTAGTGGTGGTGAAAAGATAGCTATTGCATTGGCTTTAAGATTGGGTATCACCAAATCAATGGCTAAAGGAGATTTAGAAACTATCTTATTGGATGAACCTACAATTCATTTGGATGATGCAAGAAGACAGGAGTTAATTAATCTGTTAAAAGAAATGTCTTTACTTCCTCAAATGATTATTGTAACACATGAAAATCAGCTGGAAAGTGCTGCAGATAATTTGATTAAAGTAGAAAAAGATAATGGAATTTCAAAAATAGTAAGTTAATTTTACTATTTTTCCATCATTTCATCTGCGCTTTTAATGGAATCAACAATACAATTGCCGTTCCATCCAACAATGTTCGCAGCTTTATTTTCCAATTCTTCAGGAACTTCTTCAAGTCCGTATGGTCTTACTAAGACTATTGGTATATTATATTTTTCGGCTGCTTCAATCAGGTCATCGAATGTTTCTTTATTGTCCTTGTATAATCCTGCAAGTAAAATGATACAGTCCACTTTATTAAAAAATTCTTCTCCTGCAGTTGAATATGATGCTGACATTGATTCTTTCCATAGAAAATCAGTTTTTAAGAACAATCTTTCAGTAAATTGACCATATTCCTTGTTTTTATCAAAACCATTACTAATAATCAAATTATAAATCTTATCATCTTTATCTTCTTCGAACATTATCCCACCTAATCAAAAAATATATTTTATAAAATATTTAAATTATTAATATATTTAGTATAATTTATTTTAAGGTTTATGTTTTTTATGAGAGCGGCGGTTATAGGTTTAGGTGTTGAAGGTAAAAAGGCAGTTAATTCACTTTTAAAACATGGTTGGGATGTTTATGCAAGTGATTTAAATAGTAACATTGATTTATCTGATTTAAGTTTACCAGGTATTTCTTTAAATTTTTTAGAGGGTGGAGAAACTTTTTCAATTGTTTCTGATACTTTAACTTTGGATTTGGGATTTACTAATTCTGAAGCTATTGATGAATGTGATGCGATTGCAATCAGTCCCAGCATGTTTGGTGGTTCCTTTGCCAATAAACTGTTGGATGAAGGATATTTATTAAGTGATGTTGTATCTAATCATAAAAAAATATTTACTATAGGAATAACTGGTACTAATGGTAAGACAACTACTGTACATATGTTAAAGTCTATTCTAGAAAATGCAGGCAGAAAAGTTCTTGTTGGAGGAAACGGTGGTGGCGGATTTTCAGGTTATTATGATTTGATGCTTGAAGCCGAAAACGGGGATTATGATGTCATTCTCGTTGAAGTATGTGACATGACTTTGGATTTCTGTAATTATGCATTTGATTTCGACATTGTGGGTTTAACAAATATTGGCAATGATCATATGGATGTTCATAAAACCATTGCGAATTATAAGGATTCTTTGGTTAGATTTTTCAACGGCAAAGAGATTTTCACAGCTTATAATCAGGATTTCAATAGCAACTTTAAAGAAGCTTCATCAAAACATATTTCTTATTTTGAATATCAGGATAAATTAAAGGTTTTTGGTAAGTTCAATAGGTTAAATGCAGGTTTGGCAATGGCTATTGCAAATGAATTGAAAGTGCCGAAAGATGTTATTAAAGATACTTTATCTGAATTTGAAGCGGTAAGCGGTCGTTTGGATGTTTATAAAATTAATGATTCTTTAGTTTATGTTGGAAAAACTGATAATTCCGACGCTTTAAAATCCATATTGTCAGAAAAGGATTTTTATGCAATATTTATAGGAACACCTAGGGCTCATGAATCACACAGATTGGATATTATTGATGAGGCGGTTAAATATAATCCTGAAGTTATCATAGTTTTCCCTGGTTTGGATGATAATTTGGATTTGGTTTTATACCGTTTGAATTATCTTAAATATAGGGGCAGAGTATTAACTGCTACATCTTTAGATGATATCATAGCTTATGTTGCTGAATTTTCTCATGAAGAAGCAATGCTGATTGGTGGAAATGGTCAAGATGCTATTATTAATATTCAGGAGAGAATTAAACTCATTTCTGAAAAGCTTTCATAATGCATTATGTATAAATAGTAATAAAAATATAATTAATAATAGTATATTATTCTAGGGTGTTTATCAATGAGTTCTAAATGGAGAAATACATCTGTTAAAATTGTTTTAATTTTATTTGTTTTTTGTATAATGTTATTTGCATTTTCCTTTGTAAATCATACTTCATTTACTGGCAAATCATTTGCTGAAGCTTATAATCTACCTGTTGGACAATCAATGTTTGCCGGTGACTCTATTTTGGATGACCGAGAAATGATTGAAGTTCCATTAATCAGTAATCCATCATTCATTATTCATGAAATTTCAACTCTTGACTTGAAAGGATTATTATTAACTTTAACAACAGGATATGTTCCTTTTGATTTTTCAACAATTTCTTCTGAAAATATTGATTCACATGGAAATGTCTATGGATTTAAAGGTCCGGGTTATTTGGATATAACTGGTGATAAATTAACTGTAAAAGCTCCAAATAATTATATCTGGGGTTACAGTTCTCCATATAAGGTTTTAACTAAAACAAAGGATGGTATTGATGTTGTTGAAAATGGTACTGTTGTTCAATCCGTTCCTACTGATAAAATAAAAGAATTAAATTTCGGTAATGATTTTTATAATGTAACATCAATTGTAAATTGGTATAATTATGATTCTGTTGTTGGTTCAAACTTTACTTTAGATAAAGGAATCGTCGGATTTTCCGATGGAAGAAATAATATCAGTTATAAGGATGTTGAACGTATTTTCGGTAAAAATGTGTCTGATTATGTGGATGCATATCCTGCAGGTACTCCTATTGTTTTATACATGGGTAATACGACACCTGTGGAAAGTGAAGTTTATTACACCTCTTTAGGTTCTCACCCAGAATATGGTGACAGTGTAAGAGAATTTAACGCTAGACAATTTGTAGAAGCTTGGAATAATACAGTTATTCCACCTAAAAGTAGCGGTAATGGACATGATTATGTTTCATTTGGTTCTGCAGCTGATGCTTCCGCTCCTGGAGGAAGTGCTGCTCATGGAGTTTGTCCACCGGCAAGAGCTTTAAGGGCCGCAGCATTAGGTGAAGGCTTTGGTATACCTTTAGGTATGGACGGTTCTGAAAATGCAGTTTTATTTGGTTATAATCCTGCTAAAGATATCAAAGTAACTAATAACCATGATTTTCCAGTTAAAATTATAATGTGGACTGAAGGGTCTGGAACTGGCATGACTATCATGTCTAAAATAGTCAGATTTGTACCTACAGATAAAGTCAATACAAATAATTTGACTTCAAATACTACTTCAACAAAAGATATAGGCAATAATTAACCTATATTTACCTTTTTTTTAATTATGTCAATTTCAGCAATTATCACAGCAGCCGGAAAAAATTCCAGAATGCGTAAGGATCAGATTTCAAGGAATCTCGAAATAAAAAATAAGCTTATTTTACCGTTCAATAATAAAACAGTTTTGGAGACAACAATTGACAATACATTATCCTCCAATATTGATGAATGCATTGTGGTACTTGGACATTATAGTAGTGAAATACTTGAAGCTATTTCTAATAATTATGAAGATTCTGTAAAATTTATTATTAATAATCCTTGTGATGTAGGTTTATCAACTTCATTATTCAATGGTTTATCAAATATCACTTCGGATTTTGCATTATGTGTTACAGGTGACCAGCCTACCGTCTCAACTGAAACATTAAATAAAATGATTAGTGTATTGGATAAATGTGAAAATCCTTATAAAAGCATTTCAATTTTGAGAAGAAGAAAAACCGGATTATTGGACACTGCTGAAGGTCTGGGAATGCCTTTTGTTGCACCCAGAATTAATCTGATGAAATATCTGGAAAATGAGGATGATAATCTGAATCCGATATTGAGAAAAATATTTGCTGACGGTTATACTTTTTATGGTGTAAAAGAAAAAAATAAAAAAGAATTATTAAATATTAACCATTATGATGATTATCTGGAATTAAGCCATTGATTCCAATCCGGAGATTACTTCATCTATTTTTTCAGCACTGATACCGATAGTCATTTCATTATCTTTAATATCAGCAGCTTTTCTGGAACCGTCACATCCTAAGGTAAAGTTGACTGAACCTTCGATATACGGGTTTGAAAAGGCATCTCCACATAATGATTGAATACCTGCAAAACTGGGGTTAATTTTTTCGCCGCTGGCATAAACGATACTTTGAGCAAGTTTCATTCCGCCAACAGGTTCGGTTATTACTTGTATTACGTCTGCTTTGAAATCAGCTTCATCCAAAGGTGCATAAATCATTCCCCAATGTTTATCTTCTATTATGGATAATTTGGAAGTAAGGCTTTTGGCTGTTTCTAAATCTTTAAATCTACCTAATGAGAAATATTTTTCACCGTTTGCCAGTTTTTCAGGCATGTCTCTAAGGCCAATAGCTCCGGCTCCACCAAGACACATCTGTTCTTCAACAGTGCTGTAGAATTTTTCACCAAGAGAAGCTTTTCTAACCATTTCGCAGTGTCTTATTTTTTCTCCGATTAAATCAAAACCTTCAGGAACTTCGTCTTCACTTTCAATTAACTTCATAGCAACGGGTTTACAGGTTAATTTAACTTTTGAACCGATTACTTCTGCATATTTTTGATTTTTTTCTAAATCACTACTCATATTACTCACCTATTTGAATATTTGTTTTAAGGAATTTTAAAATCTTCGCTTTTATTTTTGTTGTTTTTACAAAATGTTTTAAAATCACATGCGCTGCATGTTCTTTCTTCTGCTTCAGCAGTCCATGCTTCCTGAATTTTATATCCGTTGATTTCTTTAATTATTGATGTTTCTATTTTTTCAACAACATTATCGAATTTTATTAATGCCTCGTTAATTTTATCGTCGTCAATTGGAATTATTCGAATGGATCTGTCTATTTTAAATTTCTCACTTAATTTTGGCATTTCATCGTCTTCTGTCCAATCATCGATTAATTCAATGTCTTTTTGATATTCCTCACCATCTCCAACATCGGTTAAATGATAATGAATATCTTCTTTGATTAATTTCAAATCCTCAATTGATGGAACCAATTCATTGAGATAAAATATGATTCCTGCAACGGGCTTTTTACCTTCCTGTTTTTGCCTAAGCCAGGAATAGGTTAATATTTGACGTTCATGATAATCCCAATTTTCATTATTGCTTCCTGCAACGTTACATGGAGGCCTTTTCATGCCTTTATAGTCTATTATAATTTCATATTCGTCTTCATCGTACTTTTCTACAAGTCTATTGAATTTTTCATTTTCTTTCAGGTATTTAACGATTTTATTATCTTCCTGTATATTGATGAGGCTTAATACGTCAATAACTCCATTAATCCCATAATACTTTGAACGTTTGTCTTTTTCCGTATATGGCATATCTCTTAATCCTTTAATTAAAACTTCAGCAGATTCCATCAGAGGGAATAAATCGGCACCCCAAACGTTAATTGCTTTTTCAGCCCGAGCGCTTGCCAGTTTTTTGTGGTCATATTCATTCAAATCATCTATTTCCATTTCAATATCAGGATGATTTATTGTAAAGAAATGATTTGCCGGAGGATAAAGGCCTCTGATTTGAAGTCTTAAATCGATAATGTCTTCAAGAGGCCTTATATCTTTTTTCCAGTCCCATGGGAATGGAGTTTGTTCATTTTCCCATTTCATATATGCCTCTTCCATTACTCCATGAATAAACTCTCCAAACCAAAGTTGAACAGGCATTGAAGGAGGAAGGGTTCCTTTATTCTGATATCTGTACTGCAAACCGCATGTCAAATAGGATAATAAGTCTCCAGTCAAACTGTACTCGGGAATCATGTATGGTTTTGATTTTGATGATAATCTCATTAATGTCACCTTTTTAAATTAAATAAATTTCTTTAAATCCTTTCTGATGTTCATCTCTACTCCATCCCAGTGCAACATTAGGAATTGATTTATGTTTTTGTTTAAATGAATAACCATCAATGGCCTTATTCAGTCCAATTAAAATTAATATGTGTTCTGCTCTTGAAAATGCAACAAAGTAAAGTCTTGTCAAATCATCAAAGGACTTGTCCTTCTCGCTTCTGTTGTCATCACTAAGTTCGCTATATTTACGGATGCTTTCTTCCATAATAGTATAATCCGGTTCTTTTTTCGGAAATCTCAGATTTTGCGTTCTCACATCATTGTTTTTGAATTTTGAACCTACATCCACAATAACCAATGGAAATTCCAATCCTTTTGACTGGTGAATGGACATTATATTCAATCTGTTTGCAGGCAGTGTTTCAAGTAATGCCTCATCTATTGCAACATCTCCTGTAGCTATAGGCAGGAAAATATTCCAGATTGCTTCTAAAATTGATGCCCTTTCATCTTCCGGGGATGTAAATACAATATTAGCAGAATATATGTTGAAAAATCCTGTTTGCGTAATGGACTGGGTTATGGCTTCAAGATAAACCACTCCTTCAGCATCTTCCTGCAGGAAATCAAGCCAGGTAACTAGTTTATATGCAAGTTCCATTAGATTTGCTCGATTAGGCCATTTATCGTATCCTCTTGGATTTCTTCTCTGCCAGTCTATGACGAATGTATTCAGGTCAAACGGTTCATGGGGCTCTGGATTTAATTTGATATATTCTCTTGCTTCATATCTCCAGCGCTCCATATTCTTTTTACCGAGATTTGGAATTTGCTTGTCTGAATTTTGTATTTTGGATTCGGGATCAATACATTCCAACATCAGACCGCAAAATATTGCAACTTCTTTAATTTCCTGTAAATCACGGCCTCTGGGATTAAATACCTCTATCGGTTTTCTTAATCTTTGCAGCTGATTTCTCAAATATCCATTTAATGTATGATTTCCGGATTTCATTTCCTTTGGAGAATATGTCAAAACTGCCATATCTGAAGCTGATCCTTCCTCATCATCTAATTTAATATTGATATTTTCAATATCTAATGCTTTTCTAGCACTTTCTTGCTTTATTTCTTTTAATTCTTCTGCAGTCTTGCATTTTTCCAATTTTTTAAAGTATTCTTCGTCAATTACTCTATTGACTTTTAAAGTGGTTTCGCCATCATTAATCAAATCACTAACCATCTTTGCCAAATCTTTGGCCAGCATCTGAGGATTGTTTCTGAACATTCCTAAAATAGGCATGTTGTACTTTTCAAGTTCAGGGGCGATAATTTTGGGTTTTGCCTCTACCCTTGCATTCTGATATTCTCCGTCAAGTTCAACAAATCGATTGCAATGATTGATAATGTTCCTGCTTGAACGGTAGTTGGTTCTTAGATTAATTTCTTCAACGTCAATTCCAAGCTTATCTTTAACTCTTGACTTGAAATTAGTAAACAGATCCACGGTCGCTCCCCTGAAACGGTAAAGGGATTGGTCGTCATCTCCTACAACGGAAATGCTTCCCCCATTTTCAATTGCGGACTTGGCCATTGTAAAGTAAATTTCTTCCTGTATCAAATTGGTGTCCTGATATTCATCAATCAGTATGATTTTCAAATCGTCTAGAAAGATGTCTAGTTTATTGTTTCTAAGTGAATCCAAAAATTTTGATTCAAGCATTGTAAAATCGATAATGTTTCGGCTTTCCAGTTCCCCTTCATACTCTTTGATACAGTCAAGTGCAATTTTTGCGCCGCTGCCTTCACCGACATTATTGTAGAATTCCTCAAAGTCTATCTGATCGAAATACATTCGGTTTTTCAGTTGCAGCAGGATTTCACTCATCTGCGATGCTTCTTTCAGTTTTTCTTTTTTAGTGAAGCTTTTAAGATATCCCTGCAGGTTTTCATCGAGATAGCGGTTGTCCTTTAGAAGTATTCTGACCATAGCGAATTTAGCAACAAACTCTTCAATAACCACTTCCTGGTTTGTTCCAGGTTCCTTATGAACACGCAAAAGTTCCTGGGCAATACTGTCCGTTGTCCCGATAGTAAGTTGATTGAAGTCAATTCTGTTGATTTCTATCAGTCTGTCGAAATCATCTCCTGCATTATCGATAAGGTAATTTTTTATTTCGTCTCCCCATCCAAGAATACGGGAATACAATTCATCTGCAGCCTTTCTCGTGAATGTTGTTGCAAGTATTTCATTAGGCTTGATGTCATCAACAAATATGTATTTCAATATTTTAAGCACGATAACTGTTGTTTTTCCAGATCCCGGACCTGCTACAATAAAAAGTCCTTCATTTGCTTTTGAACGAATAGCTTTTTTCTGGTCATGGTTAGATGAAATATCTCTTTTCAAAATATTTACGACTATATCTTCAAATTCTTCATAACTAATCATTGTAATACCTGAAATTTTTATTATATATTATTTATTTTTTTAATTATTAATAAATTAATTGAGAGAGCATTTGACGACTATTGTCATTTCACGAATAATTTAAATATTACATTACATCAATATAATATCTGAAAAACTATTTTTTTGATTATTATGTTAGATTCTCCGATTGATGCATTTAAAAATGATGTTAGGTTCAGGGACCACATTGCCCATGTTGAAACTATACCTGCAAAAAAAGCCAGTTTCAAAAAAATACCTGATTTAAATGATACAATCGTTGATTATTTAGATTCTAAAGACATTAAATTATATGACCATCAGGC
>CACYVR010000003.1:17687-20661 GCA_902777885.1 uncultured Methanobrevibacter sp. | reverse complement strand
TATGAATATGATGCGATAATTGCAATCATGGCTTCAGGAATTTTAATCAGAAGCATATCCCATTTAATAGAATCCAAAACTACAGATCCGGCTATTTTAAATATTGATGACAATGGAAAATTTGTAATCAGCATGCTTTCAGGCCATCTCGGAGGAGCCAATAAATTAACAGCAAAAATAGCCGATTTGATTGATGCAACAGCCGTAATCACAACATCAACCGATATCAATAAGAAATTAGGCATTGATGTTTTGGCCCGTGACTTATATTTATCAATAGATAATACAAAAGAAATTTTACATTTCAACAAATCAATTTTAGAAGGAAAAGAAGTCTCATTTACCGTAAACAGCAATGGAAATTATGATTATTTATTTGAATATTTAAATAACAATACACTTGAAATGGATGTTTCAATATATTTTTCAACCAGAATTAATGAGGGTGAAATAGAATCAAAATGCGATAACCATACCATAATATTAAAACCTCGCAGCATAGTATTTGGTATTGGATGCAGGCGTGGTAAAAGCTGTGAAGAGATAAATGAAGCTATTGATGTTGTTTTAAAAGATTTGAATATTCATAAATCCAGAATTAACATGTTATCATCTGCTGAAATTAAAAAGGATGAGAAAGGAATTCTTGATTTAGCAGAAAAATTGGATATTCCAGTTAATTTTGTTGGATTGGATAAATTAAGATTATTTGAATCTGGTGACATTCAGAAATCAGACTTTGTAATGTCAAAATTCGGTATTCCCGGCGTTTGTGAGCCATCGGCATTAATAACAGCAGGATTTGAATCAGAATTAATATATAAAAAAACAGCTTTTGATGGTGTTACGGTTTCGGTTGCAATTTCAAATAAAAAAAATAATTAAATAAATTAGATAGCTTCTAATTTAGATAATACTTCCCAGATTAAAGTTCTTGCATGAACAGGGATGTTTGGATCGTTACTAATTTCATCTAGTTTTCCTAAAACAGTACTTATTCTTACTGATTGGTCTTTTTCTTCGTCTTTTAAGAGTTGACTAGATTCGTTAGCAGCTTCTCTAATGTTACGTGGAACACTGTTTTCATTCATAATGTAGTCAAGTATTTCACATACTTCATCAATGTTTTGGTTGCTCATAATACTCCCTCCTAAATTATATTAAAAAATTAGTTTAAATATAATATGAAAATATATGTTAAATTCTTATATTTAATTGTTTGTAGTAAATCGAATTTTTTTGATAGAAAAATATATATTTATATTAATAATAAACCTATATAACATGTCAGATATAAGCAAAACAACAATAAATTTACCTAGTGATTTGAAAAAAGAACTCAAAATTATGGCTATTCGCGAAGACACTTCATTATCAGGTTTAATAATAAAAATGATTAATGAAGGTTACGAAGCTAGAAAAAATAATTCAGATGAATAGATATTATTCAATATCTTTCACTGAATTTAACATATAAGAAACAAATTGAGTTTTTGCAGACTCTTCAATAAAAATTGCAAGTGATTCTGTTTCGTTTAAATCTTTACCAACACAGATAACACCATGATTTTTTAAAACCAACACATCCTCGTTTTTAATGGCTTCAGAAGCATTTAAAGCAAGTTCATCACTGCCAGGCTTTTCATATTCAATACTTGCCACATAAGGATTATTTATCTCACCAAAACCTTCCAGTCTTTTGATTTTTTTGTCGCTAAAAGCAAATCCTGTGGTATACGGTGAATGGGTATGAATAATTGCATTGACATCACTTCTTTTCTTATATATTGCCAAATGCATTCCTACTTCAGAAGAAGGCTTTCCTTTTGTCAGGACATTGCTTTTCATATCGACTAAAACGATATCATCTTCATTCAAATCGTTCATAGCTTTTAAAGTAGGAGTAATGGCAATATAATTACCAAGTCTAATGCTTACATTGCCGGATTTTCCTGAAGCTAATTCTCTGTCATAGAGTTTATTGCACACTTCTATTAACTTTGAAACATTGTCTTGCATTTTATCACATCTAATCTATAAATCTGAATAGTTTATATTGTCCTTTATGAATTACAGGAACCTGAGCCGGAGTAGGCTCAATGTTTTTAATTTTCTGATATTCCGTCTGAGTCTGGAATGTACCTGAGTTGATCATATGAATTCCATTATATTTTTTATAGGAATTAATGTGAATGTGTCCTGTATGGAATATGTCTGGAACATGCTCAATGACCAGATAATCCTCTAATTCTGAAGCTAAAGGAGTTCTTTCACCATAAATAGGAGCTAAATGTCTTTTTCTTAAAAGCTCTTCCATCATATATTCATTTTTCTCATAGGAAAGACCTTTAATAGCCATAGGCAATTCATTAAAACTTTCTCCGTGATATATTAAAACTTGAATACCGTCAAGAGACACTACAGCCGGATTACTTACAAATTCCACATTATTCAATTCATACAATGCTTTTGCATATTCTTCAGGAACTGCAGGCTGCGGTTCAGCCAGTCTTGAAGCATCGTGGTTTCCTGGAGTAATTATAATTTTAATGTCGCTTCTTATGTTACCTAAAAATCTTGCAGCTTCATCATATTGCTCACGAATGTCTTTAATGGATAATTCCTTGTCCTGGTTTGGATAAACACCAATACCATCAACAATATCTCCTGCAATAATTAAATATTTAATGTCTTCAGCAATCTTTCTTTGTTCTTCATTTCCGAATTCACAATTAATCCAGTCAATGAACTTTTTAAATGCATCTTCAAGAAATGTTAAACTGCCTATGTGGACATCGGATAAAAATACTATTCCAAAGTCCATATCTTTTTCCTGGATTCTGGTAACGCCAGGATAAATCAGCTGATTTGCAATTACAAAGTCATTGTCCTTGTTTGCAATGACACCAACCACTTCATCTTTAACGAGCTTTTCTGCTTCTGCAAACAATTCTTCATTTTTGTTAGAAAATAA
>CACYVR010000003.1:0-17682 GCA_902777885.1 uncultured Methanobrevibacter sp. | reverse complement strand
GTCTGGCCGTCTTCAATGTCGGCAACTTTCGTTGTCATTTTCAAGTCAGGCCTTTGTTTAAGGATTTTGCTTAATTTTTCATATCTTGACTGGAAATATGTAATTAAATCCCCAATTTCTCCGCTTGTATAGGATTTGTTGGAACTGTCCTGAAGTACTTCAAAGTCATATTCAACATTGATTTTTTCAAGATTTCTTTTGAATTTGACATTTGCATCCTCAATCTTTTCGGAATCTTCCTTTTTTACAATGCCTTCACTGGAAGATGTTTTTTCTTTCTCATCATCAATATTCAATTTGGATTTTGGCTTTATTGCATCTTCTTTTTTCAAATCTGACTTTTCACTTTCAGAATCATCATCATTTGACTGGGAATTTTCATTTCCAGTAATTTCATCGATAGTTTTTCCACTTACTGAAATTAAATCTGCAGGCTTGAAATCACTGCTTTTTAATTTAACAATTATATCTGAAGCAAAATTAACCGGATTATCTGATTTCATTACTTTAGCGTAAGCATCAGGGGATAAATTAATTCCTTTTTTTGCAAATTTTAGTAAGATGTTGTTTGTCATATTAGTTAAAATTTTAATTTTCAATGCTTATAAACTTTGAGAATATGAAAAGGTTATATTTCCTGGGGAGGTTATTTTCAAAAAGGCGGTAAAAAAAATTCATGAAATTTTTCATCAACATGAATTTAAGTGTAAAATTTTTGTTATTACGATGAAATTGAATAAGCTCTATAATTTAAATTTTAGTTATCTTTATTATATATTAAAAATATATTTTAATATATTATATAAAGATGTGATAATATGGGAAAAATACTTAGAATATTATTGGTAATCGTATTATTTATAATATTTTTTGAGATAGGATTATTTAGTTCATATACAATTGTCACAGCTGAAGTTCCCGATGTTAAGGGATTAATAGATATGCAGGTTTCTCAGATAAGCGGAATTGTGAGTCCTAAACATGTAAATGATGTGCTGGTTAAAGAGCCAACTAAGGTTAATTTCACCAATCATAAGGATGTGGCGCTTAAAATGGAGGACATGTCGCATGTTGATGGTGTTAACGTTGATTCAATGAACGCATCTACTTACGATAGCACTAAAAATGATAAAATCAATGTTACCATTGAAGCTTTAGGTTATGCTGCACCTAATTCAACTTCAGGACAAATTGTTATTAGTCAAAAACCATCCTACAAAGTGATAGTTTCAGCTGTCGGTTCGTATAAAAGCGGTAATCTGGTCGTTGACACTAATACCATAAAGGTAGATTCTGTATTAAAATTGTTTTAAGGTAATGGTATGATTAATGTAATTGGAATTGGTCAAAATAGAGAAAACATGACTTTAGGAGCTATTAAAGCCATTGAAGAGTCTGATGTTATTATTGGTTATAAAAAATATATCAACCAGATTGAAGATTTAATTGAAGGCAAAGAAATCCTAAAAAAAGGTATGGGCGATGAAATAGCTAGAGCTGAAGTTGCTGTTCAAAAAAGTAAAGAAGGTCAAACGGTTTCATTAATCAGTTCAGGAGATCCTGGAGTATTTGGAATGGCAAATGTTTTATATCAGATTCTTTCAAAATATGATGGCATTGATGTAAAAGTATATCCTGGGGTTTCCGCTCTTAATTATGCTTCATCCAAATTAGGAGCTCCTTTAAATGATTTTGCAGCTATCAGTTTAAGTAATATTTTAACTCCATTATCTGAAATTGAAAAAAAGTTAAAATATGCTCTTGAAGCCAATTTAATAGTTGCTATTTATAATCCCATCAGCAAAACGCGTAAAGAACCATTCAGAAGATTTAAACAATGTGTTTTAGATATTAAAGGCGAAGATGCTTTAATTGGTATTGTAGATAGTACTTATGAACCCGCAAAGGAAACGATTGTTAAAATTAAAGATTTAACTGAAGATATCGTTAACATGTCCTGCACACTTATAGTGGGCAATGATTTGACTTATGTTCAGGAGAATAAATTAATAACGCCAAGAGGCTATGTAATAAGGTCTTCAATTCACGAACTTTCAAGAAATCATTATGAAAAATTCTTAAACGGTGAAATATCCCATGGTCCTAATCGTGAATGTGAATATTATCCTTGTCATTGGGATGGCCAATACTGTGATTTCTGTTATTGTCCTTTTTATCCCTGCGGTGACTCATCAACTGGCGGGGAATGGATCAAGGGTAAGAATGTTTGGAATTGTAAAGAATGCACTTGGCCTCATCAAAAAGAAGCTGTCAATTGTATTAGAGGACCTATAGAAGAAATTTTAGAAGAAGTGGATGATTTAAAAACCAAGAAAAAAACTTTATTAAAATTAAGAAGAGCATGTTTATTAAATAATAATCCAAGAGACTTATAGAGTGATATAATGTCGATTAAAAATCTTTTAATTGAAATGAAAAATATGTCGGAGCTAATGGTAGATTTAGCTTACTCAGCAGTTTTATTCAATAGTGTTGATGCTGCTGAAGAGGTATTAACATTAGAAAATAGAGTTAATGCCATGAATTATGAAATTAAAAAAGAATCGTTGGTTGCAGCCAGATCATATGAAGACGCAGAAAAGTTAACCGCATTACTTGAAATTGCTGAAGCTGCTGAAAGTATGGCAAATGCTGCAAAAGATTTAGCTGATTTAGTAATTAAAGGTATTAAACCGCACCCTGTATTTAAAATGGTCATGGAAGAATCTGACAAAATGATTACTAGACTTGGTGTTGTTGAAGAGTCAGATTTAGCAAATAAAACTTTAGGAGAACTATTTTTAGCAAACCGTACAGGAATGCGTGTAATTGCAATTAGAAGAGGAGAATCATGGATTTATGGTCCAGATAAAAATACTACGATTCTCGCCAATGATATTTTGCTTTTAAAAGGAACGGACGAAGGTGCAGAACTATTAAGAAAATTAGCATCAGCAGCCTGTTCATTAGAAGATATTCCAGATGAATTAGAAGATGAAGATTAAGAAGTGATATTATGATTAAAGGTAGTGATGTGCATGAAAACAAAAAAGAAGAAGATTCGCAGTTCACTATCTTCATTTCCAGACTTCATTTCAGAACATAGTTCAGTAATCAAAGAAAGTTTTATAGCACTTTTAATTTGTGCATTAGGAGATTTATTTGCTGGAATTGTCTTGGGAAACATGACCTTTTTCCTTGAAACATTTCCTGGCTTGCTTGTTATTATTCCTGGTGCAATCGGTATGAGAGGAAATATTTTCGGATCTTTTGCATCAAGGCTTTCAACAAATTTACATATCGGTATGATATCTCCTAAATTTGAGTTTTCAGAACATTTAAATAATAATATTATTTCTTCCTTTGTTTTAACACTAATCTTATCCTTGTTTTTAGCTATTCTTGCAAAAATATTCTGTATCTTATTTAATTATGAATCCATTTCACTTATTGATTTGGTATTAATCAGCGTCATTGCAGGAATTATTTCTAATTTAATAATGCTTCCAATCACAATGCTAATTTCATTTAAAAGCTTTAATCATGGATGGGATCCGGATAATGTCACAACTCCAATTATTGCTGCTGCAGGTGATTTATTTACATTACCGGCAATTATCGCCTCTGTTTATATATTATCATTTTTGAATACAAATTTATCACTAAAAAATATTGTTTTTATAATAGCAGTCTTTTTGATTATTGCTGCATTTATCTATACTATTAAAAGAGGTGAAGAGTCTAAAAAAATCATCTATCAGTCTACGCCTATTTTAATTCTCTGTTCCATTTTAGGAGTTTCAGCCGGCGGAATATTGAACGGTTCTTTAGAAACACTCCTTACAAATCATAGTTTATTAACATTGCTGCCACTATTTTCCGGTGTAAGCGGCAGTTTAATCAGTATTTTAAGTGCCAGATTATCTTCAGGTCTACATTATGGTTTAATTGAACCTTTAAAAAGACCAACAGGTGAAAGTATCCATAACTTTTTAATCTGTTATATTTTGGCATTGGTAATGTATCCTTTAATCGGATTCATTGCTGAGGATTCAACCGGTCTTATGGGATTGACCGGTGTTGGCTTTGTAAATATAATGTCAATTTCATTTATTTCAGGATTTTTACTGCTTTCATTAATGATATTTGTAGTCTATTTAATTTCAATCACATCATATAATAAAGATTTGGACCCGGATAATATTGTTATTCCTATTTCAACCAGTGTTACAGATGTATTTTCTAGCTTAACTCTTATCACTATTTCACTTTTAATACTTGGAGCATTGATTTAGCTCCAAGCTTTAATGACAAAGTCACAGGGCTGTGTTGTAAAATAATTGTAGTTCAGTTTATTTTTATCAAAATCCCTTGGAATGCCAACAAGCACTGCTTTGGTGTCTTTTTTATCAAAGTGAATAAATACTATGGAGCTGGTATCATTGACTTCAAACAATTCATTCAATTTATCATTTAAATAAATCCTTGTACTGCTTATGCTTTCACCTCTTTGGCTTTTAAAATGTGTAGTGTCAATTGAATATTTATTTTCCAGCCTTTCACTGTCGTTGATAAGCAGGTAATAGTCTGTTTTTTTAAGATTGCCCTTAAACAGTTTAAAATAATTGCAGCTGTGGTCTTTTTGATTGTGGTTGTGATTGCATTTTCCGTCATTTGAAAAATCACAAATAACATATTTTTTGAAAAAATCACATTTTACTAGACGATTTGCACTAAAAACATTATTGCTTTGAACATCATTCGAGCCTATTTTTACACTTGAAATGGATGTCTCACGTGGTATCAGCTCCATTGATGAGTGAAACTTGTTGTCGAATAATCTTTTTGTAACAAGATTTTCATAATCTCTGCCAAGTTCAAGAAATTTAAAGTAAGATACGCTGTTTGGAATTACATTTCCATATTCATTTATAATGGCCAGCCCAACACGTTTTGATTTAAAGTCTTCCCAGTTTATTGGTGAACCGGGATTATTTATTAAAGTGTCTGCTACTTCTGAAATTGCCTTTTCGATATTGTTGTTCTCTACACTTTTAGAAATTTTTTCTTGTGAGATTTCAGATGCAACCGAAATGATACCTAAAATCATCAGTATTATCATTCCCACGACAAGTATTTCAAGTGTAAAATTTCCATTATTATCCATTGTGAACCAACCCATATTTGCTAGCATGTGATTTGTCTAAAATCAGACTGTTGATGTCAAGCTTGTTTAATTTCTCTCCGGTGTAGTGGTCATGAAAGACTACATGGTCTGAGCAGGAAACGCTTTCGTTGTTTATAGGAGTGTGAGTCTGGATAAAAACTTCCATTCCATAATGCGGACAAACTCCCTTGCCTTCTATTCTACATAAATAACAGCTTCCATCAGCACTTTCATGGAAATAACCCTGTTTTAAACAATCCTTTAACGTGTTTCCATCTCCGTGATGAATATATGGATCATATGGGCATTTTTTAATATATAGGGGCGACGTTGCTAAAAGATAGGAGTTGTAGGACTTTATGTTATGGGCACGCAAATACTGTGCCAGCCCTTCAAAATAATGAATTTTTTTGCCGTCGTTGTTAATGTTGTAGTAAATTTTAGGCAGCTTGGCATAAGGAAGGGGATCTTTCAGTCCTTCAATTGAGCAGTTACTTTCTACGATTCCATTAAACTGTTCAGAATCTTTATCTGCTTTAACACGAACTTTAAACAATACTTTCCATGGACTGTCTGTACTTTCCACCGATATTACTTCCGAGCGAATATCTATTCCATATTTTTGCTTATATTCTTCATTTACACCCTTTAACTTTTTATTTAAGATTTTTTTAACATCGTTTCTACTGTCATGGACTATCTTTGAAAAATATACCTTTTCAGTTTCTTCAGCTAGTGAATCCTTACCATGTTGGCCTAAATTATCCTTATAATCTTGGATGATGTATCTGAAGTTATCACTAGAAATTGAATTGATATTTTCATTTTCCATGTAATTTATACTGTTTACAATAAAAATTACCATCAATACAAGTGAAACTATTAAAATAAGTGTTGTTCCGGTAATTATGTTTCCTCTGTTATCTATTTCAAAATACATAAAATAAAGTTGGAAAATAGTTTTTAATATTAATTGTTGAAGTGCGACTCCGTGATTTTTTAAACCCTTTATATATAAAAATTTCAAAAGTCTTAATTATAGGTTAATTTTTTATATTAGTGGGATAATAATATGTAATAATTAAAAAAATATTTGGAGGATACCATGTCAGATACTGTTAGAATGTGGCGTCATATACAACAAAGATACAGTCTTGTTGGTACAAAATGTAATACTTGTGGAGATTTATTTTTCCCATCCCGTGTAGTATGTCCAAATTGTAGGAGAAAAGGTAAATTAGAACCTTTCCAATTTTCAGGTAAAGGAAAAATATATACTTATTCTGTAATTAGGTCACCTCCGGATGATTTCAAAAAAATTGCACCTTATGCTGTTGCAGTCATTGAATTGGATGAAGGTGCTAAATTAACTTCACAGCTTGTCGACTGTGATGTCGATGATATTGAAATCGGTGATCCGGTAGAAATGGTCTTTAGAAGAATTTCTGAAGATGGACCTGACGGTGTTATTTCTTACGGATTTAAATTTAAACCGGTCAAATAATCATTTTTAGGGAAGTAATACTTTCCTTATAACTTTTCTATTTTTCTTAATAACTACTTTTAAATAATACTATTTTTAATATTATTATTATGTCAAAAAATTGTGGTATTTTACTTATTAGTCATGGAAGTAGTTTACCTTATGGTGAAGTAACTTTTAGTGAAATTAAAAATAAATTTATTAAAAAAACCGGATTTGCAACAGAAGTAGGTTATATGAAAGTTTCACAGCCTAGTATTGCAGGTGCAGTTGAAAATTTAAAAAAAGAAGTTGAAAAATTAGATAAAATTATAGCACTTCCTGTATTTTTAGCTCCAGGAATTCATACTAACATCGATATTCCGATACTTTTAGGTTTAAAACCTTTGGAAGTAGATCCAAGATGTCCAGATGGCAATTACCCTGAAAATCATTATTTATCTATTGCAGATGAGGTTGATTTTGACGGTGAAATTGAATTATTGCCGCCAATCGGGCCGGATGATGATTTATTGAAATTTATTGATAAAAGAATTGATGAAGTATTGGCAGAATCTAAATTAGACGATGATGCTGAAACTGGTGTTTTACTTGTTTCACATGGAAGCAGACTAAAATATAATAAGGAATTTATTTCAGCTTTATTTGCTAAATTTGAAAAATCTACAGATTATCCATGTAATTTCGGATTCATGGAACTTGAAAAACCTAGTATTCCTGAAGCTATTGATGTATTGCTGGATGAAAATGAAATTGACAGACTGATTGTTGTTCCGGTCTTTATTGCTCCAGGTGTTCATACAACTAATGATATTCCTACAATTTTAGGTTTAAAAGAAGATGA
The DNA here is from genome assembly GCA_902777885.1 of uncultured Methanobrevibacter sp. GTDB lineage: Archaea > Methanobacteriota > Methanobacteria > Methanobacteriales > Methanobacteriaceae > Methanocatella. The sequence goes on along the minus strand of CACYVR010000003.1, from coordinate 10,188 downwards.
CGGTCATCATCACCACCATCATGACCACGACCACGATCATGAGCATCATCACCATGATTTATCAGCAATAGACTTTGACGGTGAGATATTATATCCGGAACCTATTAAAGCAGACGATATATTAATCGACATTTTAGTTAAAAAAGTTAATAATGCTTTATAAATATTAACTTTTTAACTTTTCATAATTAAACAACCTTTAAATATTTTTAATTATAAATTAATAGTAATAAAAATTGAGTTGTTATTATGATTGATGAAAATACAGGTATTTTACTTTTAAGCCATGGTAGTAGATTAGATGATGGTGAAGAAGTAATTAAAGCTTATACTGAAATGTTTAAAGAAGAATATCCTAATGCTAAAGTTGAATATGGTTTTATGGAAATTAGAAAACCTGGAATTCCTGAAACTATTAATAAATTAACTAAAGGCAATGATTTAGAAAAAATTATAGTTGTTCCCGTATTTGTTGCTCATGGACTTCACACAAAAAGAGATATTCCGTCATTACTTGGAATTGAAAGTGACTATAAAGAAGAGGATGCTCACGGACATCATCATCACCACCATCACGGGCACGGCCATGGCCATGACCACGGACATCATCATCACCACCATCATCATGACGATGAGGAAGAGGACTTTGAATTTGACGGCGAAATAATCTTAACAGACCCTCTGGGTATTGATACAAGATTATACGATATTATTAAAGATAGAATTAGTGAACATTTATAGATGTTCTCATTTCTTTTCTTTTAATTTTTTCTCTAAAAAACTATTTTTTTCATTTAAAACCTGATATTAATTCATTTTCAAATAAGAAAAATTTTATATAAGAAAAATTTGTATAAATTATATTACTAAAAATTTTTATGTGATATTTATGAATTTTAAGAATATTTTTTTAATTACAGTTATCTTATTAGCTATTTTTTCCATTTCTGCTATAAGTGCAGAAGAAATAGCTGATAATGAAATAAATATCATTAGTGCAGATTTAGATTCAGATGTTGTTTCTGTCGATAATGCTGATGGAGATGCATTGATTCAGGATGATGCTTCCCCATCAACTGAAAGCGATGAAAACGGCACAGAATCTTCTATTCAATCTAGTGATGTAGTAAAATATTATAAAAATGATACTCAATATACAGCTACCTTTTTTGAGGCAAATGGAAATCCGTTAGTAGATCAGAAAATCCCTATTTTTATTAATAATGGAAATTATTCCAGAACTACTAATTCAAACGGTACTATTATTTTTCCAATTAATTTAGCTGCTGGAAATTATACTATTACTGTAGCTAATCCTGTAACTAGAGAAACCGCTTCTAACAATGTCACTGTTTTGCCAACTTTAAAAGCAAATGACGTTGTTAAAACATATAGAAATGATACTCAATATGAAGCTTTAGTTTTGGATGGTCAAGGTAAAGCTTTAGCCAATACCGTCGTTACATTCAATATTAATGGTGTTTTCTATAATCGTACATCTAAAGCAAACGGTATTGCTAAACTGAATATTAATTTAGAACCTAAATCATATGTTATTACTGCCGTAAGAACTGATAATGGAGAAACAATATCCAATAATATAACGGTTTTATCATCCATTAACGGAAAAGACATTAAAAAATATTACAGAAACGGAACACAATATTATGCTAATTTCACCAACAGCAAAGGTCTTCCTTTAGTTAATTCTACTGTTACATTCAATATTAATGGTGTTTTCTATGACCGTAAAACTAATGTAAACGGTACAGCTAAACTTAATATTAACTTGGAACCTGGAAAATATGTTTTAACAGCTACCAATCCTGTTACAAAAGAAAAAAAATCCAATACCATTGAAGTATTAAATAAAATCGAAACTAAAAATTCACAATCTGGTGGAAACGTATCTATCGAGTATAATACCGGTGCCAAATACACTGTTGCTCTTCATGAGGATGATGGTAGTTTAGCTAAAAATAAACAAGTTACATTCAATATTAATGGTGTATTATACAAAAGAACCAGTAATGAAAATGGTACAGCTTCTTTAACTATTAATTTAAGGCCGGGCGATTATGTCATTACTTCAGAGTTCCAGGGATCTAAGTTATCAAACCTTATTAAAGTTAGAGTAACTCCATCCGTAAAGATAGTATCAACCACTCTCAAATATGGTGAACCATTCAAATTCTATTTATCAGAGAAAAATTCAGGAAACCCGATTACCGGTAACCATTATGGTGTAATTATATATAATGATACACCTTACGGACAATATCCTGATGCCAATGGTCTTGTACAAATCGGTCAAAATTTCCCTGTTGGATTCAGTGATTTATTCCTATTTGGAATGATGGATGATGGATATTATGCATCTATTTGGTCAGGTAATACTATTAAAATTGTCGAATAACTTAATGTGATTTTTCACATTAACCTTTTCTTTTTTTGCAAATCCTTAAAACTTATTTATTTTAAAATCAATACTAATATACATGGCTTTAAAGGTCTCAGATATTGGTGAAAAAGGATTAATTAACTATATTTTAACTAAATCAGAAGATATTGTAGCTGATGATACAGCTATCACTGAATTTAAAGATACAAATCTTATTTCTACTTGTGATATGCTTATAGAGTCAAAACATTTTCCTGAGGGAATGTCTTATTTTCAAATGGGATTTAAGGCCGTAACAGTTAATGTCAGTGACCTTGCAGCTATGGGTGCTGATCCTTTAGGCTTTTTACTTTCAATTGCTCTTCCAAAGGATTTGGAAGTTAATTCTTTTAAAGAAATAATTGACGGTGTCGTTAATGCCTGTGATTATTATAAGATACCTTTAATTGGCGGAGATACAAATGAGGCCTCTGAAATTATAATTTCCGGAACCGCTTTAGGTTTATGTGAAAAACCGCTGATGAAAAATACGGCTAAAATTGGAGACATGATTTGCATAACCGGTGACATTGGCCTTGCCGCTTTGGGATTTAATTTAAATGGAGACAATATTTACACTAAAAAAGCATTGAAGCCATTAGCCAGACTGAATGAAGGTATTATTATTAAAAATTCAGGTGCAACATCTGCAACAGATATTACTGATGGATTGGCATCTGAATTGTATGAAATGAAACCGGATTCTTTAGGATTCATGATTCATGAAGATAAACTTGAAATATCTGATGAATATAAAGAGATTTCATCAAAATTGGATTTAAATTACTTGGATTTACTTTTACATGTGGGTGAAGATTTTGAATTAGTGTTCACCATTGATAAGGATAATGATTTGGATATTGATTTTAAGGTTATAGGTGAAGTCAATGAGTCGGATAAAATCCAGATTACCTTAAGTAGCGGTGAAGTGGCAGAAATTGAAAACAGGGGATATAATCATTATGTTAGTTAATCAGAATTTATATAAAAAGAGCTCTAAGACACAGAAAATTCGATGTGAGATTTGTGCAAATTATTGTAAAATTGCCGATGGAAATGTTGGAGTTTGCAGACAACATAAAAATATTAACGGCGAGCTTTTTGATTTAAGTTATGGAATTGTATCTTCTTTAAGTCCCGATCCCGTTGAAAAAAAGCCTTTAAATCATTTCATGCCCGGGACTTTTACATACTCAATTGGAGGTTTTGGGTGTAACATGACATGTTTGCACTGCCAGAACTATATCATCTCACATGAATATGAAAAATTCGGTAATGGTATTAAAATACTGCCAGAAACTATTGTGGAAAATGCACTTAAATATAATTGCAAGTCAATTGCTTGGACCTATAATGAACCTACGATACACTTACCTTTTAACAAAAAAACTTCTTTACTTGCAAGGTCAAAAAACTTAAGGGTGATTTATGTAAGCAACGGCTATATGTCAAATCAATCCCTTGATGAAATTTTAACTTTTGTCGACGCATTCAATATAGACTTGAAATCCATGTCTGAAAAATTCTATAAAAAGATTTGCGGCGCTGATTTGGATATAGTTCTCGATAATTTAAGAAGTATTTATCTTGCAGGTAAACATTTGGAAGTTACTAATCTCATCATTAATGATTATAATGATTCAACAGAAGAAATAGAGCAGTTATGTGATTTTATCGTTGACGAATTGTCAGCCGATGTGCCTCTGCACTTTTCAAGAGCATTTCCTTACTATAAGATGAGAGATATCGAGCCTACAAATAGAGAGATATTATATGAGGCCCGTGAAATTGCTCATAAAAAAGGAATTAAAAATGTATATATTGGAAATATCTGATAAAAAAAGTTTTTAAGTTAGTTTCATTCTCCGAAACTAACTCTTTCGAATTTCTCTATTGTTTTTAAAGATTTTGTAGCGTCAACACCGATTTTTGTTGTAGTGCCGTCACTTTCAGCTACAGGATCGAGGGATGAGCCACGTACATTAGGAACAATCATAATGTCTCTGTCACCTTTTACACGTGTAGCTATGGCATATTCCACATCTTCAGCATCAAATACATTAACGTCTGTATCTACAACAACACAATGTTTTAAAGATGGATGGGCTGACAGCGCTGCCATTATGGCATTTTTTCCATCACCTTCGGTCTGTTTATTAATTGACACTGCCGCATGTAACCAGCAGCAACCCCCCTCAGTTAAAACAACATTTTCAACTGTAGGCACTGCATTTTTAACGGATTTAAATATTCTAGGCTCCTGAGGAAGACCTTGAAGTAATTTATGTTCAAATCCTGCTGGAATAATGGCGTGATAACATGGATTATCCTTTTTAATATGCATTTTTTCTAAGTTGATTACCGGCTGGTCACGAATAATGTCGTAAGTATCGGTTAAATCAACAAATGGACCTTCACGAACGGTTTCAGTTACAGAGATTTTACCTTCCAAGATAATGTCAGCTTGAGGAACCTCCAAATCACCGCATTTAATTAGTGTCAATTCACCATCCTTAAATGCATTGGCAACATCCATTTCATTGTAATCTATAGGAATTGAAGTTGTACTTGCAAGTAATATTGCCGGATCTATTCCAATAGCTATTGCAATATCCAAGTCTTTTTTCTCTTTTTGAGCATTTTGGAAATAAGTATAAAGATTTCTTGGAACAATCCTAATAACAAGTCTTTTATTATCCAAAACCATCATTCTGTGAATTGATGCATTCTGAATACCTGTTATAGGGTCACGTGCAAAAACAACACCTGCGGTAATGTATTTTCCACCATCTCTTTTATAATGGGTTAATATAGGTATTTTATCCAAGTCAATTTCTAAAGAGTCATATTCACTAAAATCAGTAAATTTATCAACTTTTATTGGATTATCACTTGCTTCAATGATTTTTTCAGTAATTTCAGATACTTCACAGTTAATTGATTTAGCGATTTTTTCACGTGTATTGCAGATGCCTGAAATGACCGGCATGTCAAATCCTTTCACGTTTTTTATAATCACGGTATCTTTCGGATAATCTCTTAAAACACGTGACACTTCATATTCACTGGACAGTTCATCTGTAATTTCAATAATATTTTCATCATCAATCTTCATTTAAATCCCTACAAATTAATTTTTTTATCTTTTAATTTAGTTAAAACTTCAATAATATTGGTATTTTTAATTGAAAGAATTTCACCAGCTAAAACACCGGCATTACGTCCATTATTAATACCAACTGTTGCTACAGGCACTCCTGGAGGCATGCTGACGGTTGTAAGCATATGTTCTCTTCCAAGTTCATTTTCACATGGAACGCCAATAACCGGCCTATCTGTCAGACCGACTAAAGCGCCGGTAACCTGTGATGAGTTTGAACTGATTCCAATGAATATTTTTGCGTTTTTAACGGCATTGATGTAGCTGATAAACTTTTGATTTGATCTTATCGGGCAGACAACTTTCATGTTATATGTTATTTTAAGCCTGTCAAGAGTGGCAGTTACTCTTTTAGCTACAATTAAATCGGATTGCCTTCCCACAATGATGGCAACATCAGCATCTTCTTTTATAGATGATTTATCAATTTCAATAAGGTCTTCTTTTTCAATTTTTAGATTTTCAACTTTTAAATAGTCTTTTACAAGGAATTTTTTATCTTCTAAATCATCAACAACTGTATTGCTGTCAAAAACCTTTTTCCTATAATTTTTTCTTAAATTGATAACTTTTTCTCGGATTTCACTATCATGAACGGCCATGAATTGGGCGGCGAGTATTGCACCGTTATCTCCCCTGTCAATTCCAACAGTTGCAATCGGTGAAGGGTAAGGCATGTGAACACATGAGTCAAGTGCATCAATACCATCTGTTTTAACATCCACAGGAACTCCAATCACTGGTCTGGGAGTATAGGCTGCAATAAATCCCGGCAAATGTGCTGCAAGACCTGCAATTCCTATAAAAACTTCAATTCCAGCATCAGTACCTTGTTTTACAAGTTCACGAACAAGCATTGGTGTTCTATGGGCCGATGCGATTTTTAAACTGTAAGGAATTTCCAATTCTTCTAAAATATTCATACTTTTCTCAGCAATAGCCATATCAGATGCGCTGCCTAATATAATCATTACTTTTGGAACCATCATATACCCTCATTGAATTATTAATAAATTATATTATAATTTTTAATTATATTAAGATTATTATTTCTAATCAATTTTAATTGTTAAGCATATCCGGATAATTTATTGATATATGGGATTTTCGATGCTATTAAAACTATAATCCAGGATAATATGAATACAACAAATGTACCAATCAGAAGGGTTAAAAATACATGTGTACCGCTTCCCTGAACTGGAGTATAGTTGAATATTAACAGGAAAACAAAAATATGGACCAGATAAATTCCGTATGATGATCTGCTTATGCTTGTTATGATTTTTTTGATTTTTGATAATTTAAGGGGCAGATATTTTATAATTAAAAATACGCTGCAGGCCTGGATTATTTTAACGATACCGACATCAATAAATGATGCTTGACCTAAAGGAATATTTGCAAAGATAAGTGTTACTTCAGGGGATTGGCCATATATCACTTTAATTGCTGATGTGATTGCAAAAAGCAGAACTGACACAATTAAAACTAAATTTTTTCTTTTAAAGTCATAATTGGCTAAAAGATAACCTAAACTCAGGTATCCAATAGGCATCAGGAAAAACCTCAGTTCCATAAAAGTATAACTTTTTACTGATATTAGGAACTGATAAAAAACAGATGAAAGAATAAACATTATAACAAGATATTTTGGCCCGTTTTCACTGTCGGATTTGATGAATGCATTAATAATCGGAATCATCAGATATGCGCTTATCATCAGCCAAAAATACCATGTCAGCGGAAACATGAAAAAGTTTGTGTATATGGTGCTTATGTGTATTGCCCTATGGTTTATTAAAGAGGGATATACTAAAGCAAAAATGATAAAAATTATCCAAAAAAGATATGGAGGAATTATTCTTTTGAATCTTTTCTTTAAAAATGAGGAGATTGATTCATAATCCCTATTTAAAAGAAGCGCTCCGGTAACCATTAAAAAAATCGGCACTGCAAATTCAAATATTTCCTTGAAATTAACTATGGGAATGCCTTTGACCTGTGACATATTTCCAAGGGCAAAAACATGAATAAATACAACACCAAAAATCGCCAACGCTTTTAGTATATCGAAGTAATAAATCCTCTCTTTTTTATACATAAGGTAATATTTAATTTAACAAGTATAAAAAGTATTTTGCACTGAATTTAAAAGAGGGTTAAACTTAAAGCTGTTTTCCATAAAACATAACACGACGTGCTGAAAAATTCCAGAACAGAACCAATATTGATGCAATGATTTTGGACCATAAATAGTTGATTGAACACATGTCTGTGAAGATATAGAGAAGTATTTCAGTAAATATCCAACCTACAATACTTATAGCTAAAAATATGTTGAATTCGACTGCTCTGTTTTCGATTTGACTTTGATTGAATACCCATGACGTTGATAAATAGTAATTTGCTAAAACAGATATGAAAAATGCAATTGTAGCTGCTATAAGATAATTTACATGTGCAAATTCAACCAATGCGAAATATATAAAAAAGTCAATTAAAAAGGCTGTTCCTCCAACGAAAATAAATCTGAAAAATTGGAGAAATATATTGTCTGTTTTATTTACAAATAACTTTTTAATCAAACTGTTCATATTATCACACTTAATATATTTTTGAGTAAGCTTAATATAAATATTTGTTCTTCCTTAATATTTAACTGCTACAGTAAGCATTATCATACCTGAAATAAAGCTTATGGCAATTGTAAGAAATATCAATGATAATTTTTCCCTGTCCAATTCTAAAAAGTCTGTGTTAATGATAACTGGGATAAACATTAATAACGGTATAAAGTATCGGCTGAAAACACCATTCATAACACTTTTAGCACCAACGCTGGCCCAAGTTAAATATTGGACTCCTATAACACCAACATATATTAAAAATCCTATTAAAAATCCTTCAATTCTAGTTTTCAATTTAAATTTTTCTTCCAATGGATAAATCAGTGAAAACACTATGAAAAATATCATATATAGAATTGCAAGCAACGGTGAGGAATAGTCACGAACATCATTTGAAAAGTAAAAGAACCTTTCCACTACTGTTGGGAACTGTGTAAATAAATTAATGAATCTTTCGACCGCAAAACCCGGATTTGAAACAAGATAGTTCAATTGTTCTGTTGCATTAACATGTTTGTTTGCAAAGAATTCTCCTCTCCAGGAGTTTGTAAGGACACTTGTTGCATAGCTGCTCCATAAAAGTCCAATAGCCAGAGTAGGCAAAATTAACAGTTTGGATATTATATTTTGGGTTTTATTTTCAAAATGATTATTTGGAACTAAAAATATCAAAAGACTCAGGGCTAAAAATGGAGATTTCAGTAAACCGCATAAAATAATTGATCCATAAAAGATTCCCAAATCTTTCCATTCTATATTTGGCGTTTTGTAGAAATATAAAAAGTATGCAAATGCAAGTATTGCAAGTGAAGCATACATTCCATCAACACTCAGTGAAGCCGCCTGATAAATTGCCAAAGGCAGTATTGATACAACCAGCATCGGAAACTTTAAAATTGGTGTTTTTCGAATAGCCAGTGAAATAATGCTTCCATACAAAAGCAAGTTAAACATTCTTGCCAGCCAAAGCATCCAAATGGAATTTAAATCTAAAAGTTTAGCTAATAATACTCCTAATCCCTGAGGAAGATAGGAATAAAATGGGTTTTGAGAAAATGCAGAGTTAAAGTAAGATGGAGTATAATCTATCTTGGCATCATCTACATCAGTATTAAACACGGTCTTTCCTGCATTTTGACCAAGTATTGTAACGGATGCAATAGTTTTATATCCATTTTCCGTTGTATTTGGAATAGGAATATAATCCGTTGATATTTGCCCTGTTGATACAATTTCAGACCTTACAAAATGTTCCTGTTCATCTGACACATCATTTATTGGAGTTAAAAATACGCAGGTTATTCCAAAAAGCAGGATTATTATAAATGCAACTTTATGAAGGTTATTTTCATTTTGCGTGTAGTAATATAAGCAAAAGGCTCCAATTACAAATATTAACAAAAATATTGCAATTTCAAAAAATGGAGATACGTAATCTTCATATTTAAGACAGGCAACTGTGAAAATACAGAGTATAGCTAAATAAAGCAGTATGTAATATTTGTTTTTAAGATTTAAATTTATTTTATCCATTAATAGTAATGTATTTTCAAAATATTATATTAAATTATCATTGATAATTGAATTCTATTTCTTTGGATGTCAACATCCAGAACTTTAACATTTACTATTTCACCAACGCTGACTATATCCAGAGGGTGTTTAACGAATTTATCTGCGAGCTGTGATTTGTGGACCAGTCCGTCCTGGTGAACTCCAATATCAACAAAAGCACCAAAATCTACAATATTTCTCACCGTACCTTCCAAAATCATGCCTTCTTTTAAATCATTAATTGACAATACATTTTTCCTTAATTTCGGTTTCGGCATGTCTTCACGAGGGTCACGGCCAGGCTTTTTAAGCTCATGAATAATGTCTTTTAAAGTTTCAATTCCAATTTCATATTCCTTTGAAATTTCATTCAAGTCTATATTATCCAATTTCAAATTTTTGCT
>CACYVR010000002.1 GCA_902777885.1 uncultured Methanobrevibacter sp. | reverse complement strand
GGCAGTAACAGTAATTCCAATGAATCTGTTACCATGTTGACAATGTCTAAAGGTGGAGTTTCAATTAATTATCCGTCAAATTGGGTATTATCACAAGCAACTTCAAACAATTCTATATTTGCAATTTCTAAAAAAAGTGCTGTTGATAATCTTGAAGTTGGTCAAGTGAATATTAATGTTGAGAAAAAATCATTTTCAGGTGATTTCAACTCTTTTGTTAATAAATCATACACTAATATTAAGGCAGATAAATCATTTGATTTAGTATCTTCTGGTGAAGTCTCAGTCAACAATCAAAAAGCTTTGGAATACGTTTATACTTCAAGTTCAAACACTGGTGTTGTAAAGCAACATAAAGCACTATGGTTTGAAAAAGGCAATCAAGCTTATGTAATAATGTATAGTGCTCCAATCGATAAATATGAGGTAAACTTGCCTGCTGCCGAGTATATTATGCGAACTGTTAAATTTAACTAATTTTTTTATTTTTTTGAGGTATATTATGATTATATTATGTGTTACTGGTAGTGTAGCGGCTACCCAAGCTGTTAAACTGGCAAGAGAATTTAAAAGGCAGGGTATGGAAATAAAATGTTTTATGAGTCAATCCGCTTGTAAAATTCTACATCCAAACTCTATGGAATTTGCAACAGGAAGTGAAGTTATAACCGAATTGACGGGCAATATTGAGCATGTTAAATATTCTCAAGAGGACTTAATTCTTGTCGCTCCGGCCACTGCAAATACTATAAGCAAATTTGCTTATAAAATCGCAGATAATCCGATTTCTACTTTATTAATAACTGCATATGGGCATGATACTCCAATATTATTTGTTCCATCTATGCACGATTCAATGTTTAAAGCTATTGAAGAAAACATTGAAAAAATTAAATCTGAAGGTTCGGCTTCATTCATGCCTCCTGTAATGGATGAAGGCAAAGCAAAATTCCCTTCAAATGAAGATATTGTTCTAGAATCTTTAAGATGCATTAATTTAGCTAAGAAGTGATTTTTATTCGTGGAAAAAAAGTGTTAATAAGTCTCGGAGGAACATTTGAACCGATAGACTCTGTAAGAGGCATTACAAACAAATCCTCTGGTAAAATGGGTTTGGCTCTTGCAAAACAGGCATATATTTTGGGGGCTGACGTTACATTAATTGTTGCCAATGTAAGTGTCGAAATCTCTCCCCTTTTTAATGTTATTCCTGTCGAAACGGCTGAACAAATGGCTGATGCTATTTTTAATGTTGTTCGGGATTTTGATATTTTCATTTCAACGGCAGCCGTTTCTGATTTTAAGGTTGTCCAATATAAAAATAAGAAAATCGATTCTGAATCTTCTTTATCTATCAATTTAAAACCTACTGTAAAGATAATTCGCAAAATTAAACAGATTAATCCTGACATTTTTTTAGTTGGATTTAAGGCTGAATTTAACATATCTCAGGATGAAATTATTTATTGTGCTAGAAAGCAGATTAATGATGCCGGAACGGATATTGTAGTTGCAAATGATGTTTCAAATAAGGATTGCAATTTCGGATCTGATAAGAATGAGGTTTTAATTATTGATGATGATGTCTTATATGTTCCACTTGCAAACAAGGATGAAATTGCCAAAACTATCATGAATGTAATTTCTGAAAAGGTTTCATGTAGATAACACGAAACATTTTGTTATTTTTCTATTAGTGCATGTTAATTAATTAATTTTACATCCAATATTTTTAATTTATTTTTATAAACTACTTGTTTAATTAAGCATATCTTTGTTTAAATTGCAGGATTTTTTCTGTCTATTTTTGGAATGATATTTTTCAACAATTTTTTTCATTTCTATGTTCCCTATTTAAATAGTATTTATTTTATTTTGGGTGATTTTTCTAAAATTTTTTGTCTGCTAAGTTAATGTCAATATTGCTTTTATCGAGTTTTTTATAGGTTGAAAAATAAATAATCAGTAATACTTTTTTGATAAAAAGACATTATTTTATCTTAAAAATTTAAATTCATAAAAATGAGTTATTTAATAAAATAAGTTCAATCCTTTAGGATTTGTATAAATGAAGTGATTAGTAGAGTGAATTTACCTAAAGGATTATGAAGTGAACTTTTATTTTATTTGCATTAGCATATATTATATTTAATTTTATGGTATATAAAGCTATTGAAGTAATACTTTTTCGGACATTTTTTAACATTTTTGAATAAAATTTTAAAGAAGTTTTTTCTAAAATATGCAATGAAAATTCACTTATTTTTATTAAAAATTTTTTTCTACTAAAAAAGCTATATGGTCTTTTTCGTAAGGTTCCAGTTTTACTTTTTCAATAATTTTAAAACCTTTCTCTTTAAATTTTTTCTCTTCTTGCTTGAAAATCTTTTTAGGTTTCTGTACCACGTCAATACTTCTGGCTTTAATTGTTATCATTCCTAAAGTATTGTCTTTTGAGAATAAATTCATATTTTTCATAAATAATTCTGACTGGGTAGGCTGGGCAACATCGCAGTATAAAAAGTCAACATTTTCCACCATATTCATATATTCTTTAGGTTTTGTAGCATCGCCGAGTATTGGATAAATATTATGCCTTTGGCGTGATAGTCTAGTTAACTTTTTGGCGGTAACCGGTGAAAATTCAACAGCATATATTCTTCCATTATATGCTATGTCTGAAATGTGTGAAACTGTAGTACCGGTTGATGCGCCGAGATATAGAACTTTATCATCATTTTTGATATCTAAATTTTTTAAACCGTTTAAAATAGCTGCTGATAATTTTGACCTTCTGGGATTCCATAATCTATATTCAACATCTTCTGTAATTAACTCTTCCCCATAGACACTGATGCCTGGTGTCAAATTGCGTGTAGCAACTTCATCACCCTTTAAAAAAACATCCATTTTTCATTTCCTCCTTCTTTTTTTGCCTTTTTTACGCTTATTTTTAGATTTTTGCTTTTCTTCTTTTCTTTTTTTAGTAGTTTTAGTTGGAAATGGATTATTTTTTTCTATTTCTTCAACTTTTGCTGTAAATTCATTAAATATTTCCGGATTAAAATCATGGGTAAAAACGTCTTTTCTTGCTGCAAGCGATATTCGTCCAGCAAGCAGTCTGGCTATTTTTCCACGGTTCCACCATTTTGCACCCCGAACTTGAGGGTGCTGATATATTAATCCGTATTTTGGAGGACGATCTCCACTTTTCAGGTGTCTGAATAATGCCTTTTCAGCACCCATAATCTGAACTGTGCTTGAAGGATAGCTGGCAAGTCTTTTGAGACCTCCTGCATGAGATATTAACTTTGCACCAAGTGATGAACCTACAAGCAATCTTAAATTAGGTGCAATAGATTCCATTTTAACGTCAATATAATCAATAATATTTTTTCTTGTTTTCTGGAGTTCATAAATTGATTTGGCATAATTATTCATAATATCCAAATCATTTGGGTTAATGTCATCTTCAATATCCAACATGTCTTCTGGAAATGCATCACTTTTTGCATTAACGATTTCTTCTTTAGTTTTATTTTCATAAATTAGTTTTATGTAAGTCTCGTTATTTTTAATCAAATCCATTTCAGGGAAATATAATGCATACCATTCACGGATCCGCTCAATTAATTTGGAAATGGACTCATCGATTTCATCAATAGAATTAATTGCCTGAATTAAATGTTTATCGTCTCCTGCCTGAGCTTTTTTCATCTTATATATTGCCAATTTTTGATATATTTCATTATCAATGTCCAAATCGAAATTGCTTCTTAAATAATCTCCTGCAGGATTTGGATTTTTCACTTTGACCTTATCTGATTGATAATCTGATGAGCGTTTATTGGATTCGATAATTATTGAATCATAATCTTTTGATAATTCCTCAATAAGCTCAATTTCTTCTGTAGGAATTTCTTTATTATCAATTTCAATAAGTTTTTGAAGTATTTCAGTTTCTTTAAATAATTTTTCTGCAATCAATTCATTATTTTCATTAAATGCATAAAATCCTTTAACACTGTAAGTAACATAACATTCCATGTGTTTAAATTATTTTTTTTATTTTTAATATATTTTGGCTTTCAAAAAGTTTTAAATGATTTAAAATCTAATATTTCATTGATGTCAAAGCAAAGTTTTAGGGATTTAAAAGAAACAATAGAATTGAAAGATGGTGAAATAGATGAACTCACCATGGAACTTGAAAGTAAAAAGGATGAAATCAATAAGTTAAAATTATATTCTACAAAATTGAAATATCAAAAAGAAAACCTTGAAGATAAGCTTGATAACGAAATCAATAATGAAAAAGCTAAAATTAAAGAGTTAGATGATTTGGATAAAAAAATCAAGGAAAAGCAGGATATTATTGATGATAAGCAGGATCAGGTAAAGTATCTTAGGGCTTTGATTGATGACTATAAAACCCAAATCAGGGACAATACTGAAAATTTGGAGATTCAGCTTAGAAAAATTTCTAAAACTTATGAGGGATTGCTTAATCAAAAAGATCAGATAATTGAAAAGCAAAATCAACAGATTGATTTATTAATAAAAGAAAGGGAAGAAATGATGAAAACACATAAAACTTCAATCATTTCTTTAAAACGCCAGAATGACAATTATCGTCAATTGCTTGAAAATCATGAAAAGTAACTGATTTTTCTGTTAAAATTATATCTGCTTGAAATAATATTTGGGTAATTGAAGCACATTTAATTGGAATTCATGTAAAATTATTATATCCACTAATTTTAAATTATTTGTAATATAAACATTAGTTTATAATAAAAATTTTTGGTGGAAAATCATGTTAGAAACTGATGTTTGTGGAGTTCGTTTTAGAAATCCTTTAATGTTGGCTGCGGGAATTATGGGAAGTACTGCTTCTTCCATGAATTGGATTTTAAAATCCGGTGCAGCGGGCGTTATTAGTAAATCCTTTTCTTTAAAACCACATCCAGGATATAAAAATCCCACTACTGTCGGTGTTGATGGAGGGATAATTAATGCAATTGGTTTATCCAATCCGGGTGTTGACAATTTTAAAGATGAATTAAAGCAGATAAATAGAGATAATAATGTTGTTATAGCATCAATTTATGGTGCCACTCCGGATGAGTTCGCTAGTTTGGTTGAACAGGTCAATCCTTTGGTGGACATGATTGAGTTGAATATTTCATGTCCTCACGCTATGGAGGGTTATGGCGCTTCAATTGGTCAGGATTGTAATTTAAGTCATACTATTGTCTCCGCTTCAAAGGATGCTAGTGAGGTTCCGGTAATTGCTAAGTTAACTCCAAATGTAACAGATATTACTGAAATTGCAAAAACATGTGAAGATGCGGGGGCTGACGTCTTAAGTCTAATCAATACTTTAGGTCCTGGAATGAAAATAAATATTGATCTTGCAAGACCTGTTCTATTCAATAAATTTGGCGGAATGAGCGGTAAGGCCATTAAGCCTATTGCTATTAGTAATGTTTATTCTGTTTATGAAGCTGTTGATGTTCCTATCATTGGTGTTGGTGGTGTTTATACATTTGAAGATGTCGTTGAATTCATATTTGCAGGTGCAAGGGCAGTTCAAATAGGTACGGCAATCATGGACGAAGGTGTCGAAGTATTTTCAAAAATCAACAATGATTTGGAAACATTTATGAAAGAAAAAGGTTATTCATCCATTGATGAGATGGTTGGCCTTGCTCATGGAGGTGACTGATATGATTAGAGCTCCTGAAGCTGTTGTAATTAAGGAAATCATTGATGAAACTCCTACAATTAAGACTTTTAAATTCGCCACAGATATCAAAGCCAATCCCGGTGAATTTCTAATGGTTTGGAATGTAAGTGATGAAAAACCAATGTCCATTTCCAATATTGGTGATGGGGAATTGTCAATTACCGTCAAAAATATTGGTGAATTTACCTCAAAGCTCCATGAAATGAAAGTTGGAGACATGATTGGTGTTAGGGGAAGTTATGGTAATGGATTTAAAACAGATTTTAAAGATAAAAAACTGCTGGTAATCGGTGGTGGAGTCGGTATGGCTCCAGTAACAGCTTTAACTCATGAATTAATTAAAAACAATGAAGTTGACGTTTTGCTTGCTGCAACCACTAAAGAGGAATTGCTGTTTTTGGATGAGTTTGAAAATCTTGACGTTAACCTCCATCCATGCACTGATGACGGATCATATGGATTTGAAGGTTATGCCTCAAATTGTCTTTTAAGTTTGCTTGAAGATTCGACTTACGATTATGCATTTGTTTGCGGACCTGAGATAATGATGATAGGAATATTTGATATTCTTGAAGATGCCAACATACCTGCAGATTATTCTCTTGAAAGATATATGAAATGTGCCCTGGGTGTCTGCGGACAGTGCTGTGTGGACAATACGGGCTGGAGAATATGTGTTGAAGGACCAGTTTTTGACAATGAACAAATCAGATTAATCGATGAATTTGGAAAATACAGGCGTGATGCGTCCGGTGTTAAATATTAACTTGTGATTTATATGGAAAAGGATTTAAAAGAATATATTACACCTCCAGTGATGTTAATATTATTTCTGCTGGTAATTTCATTAATGTTCATATTTCCTGTTTTGAACATGATAATACTTGGGGCAATTTTAGCTTACTGTATAAGGCCGATTGCTTTAAGGATTCAATCTAAATTAAGATTCCAATCCATTTCCATAATAATTTCAATGATACTGGTGTTAATACCGTTAATACTTCTCATAGCTTATATTGCAATGGTAATATCTGGAGTTTTAACGGACTTTTTTGCTGCAAATCCTAATTTGGACATTAATTCTACAATGTCTCAATTATCCGCATATGTTCCCCAAAACCCATTTTTCGATGCAAACAATTTAGTTCCAACTATTCAAAGCGCTGGAAAATATGTATTGTCTTATCTGGTTGGAAAATTAGGTTCTATTGCAAATATTACTCTGGACCTATTTATATTGGTATTTTCTGTTTATTACTTTGTTAAGGATGGAGAAAATTGCTTTAATTTTATCAAATCATTTGTTCCTGATGAACACTTGGACTTTTTTGATAGGACAGTTGATTCTGTAGAAGATGTCTTAAAAAGCATTTTCTATGGTCATTTTTTAACTTCCGTAATAATTGGAATATTTGGTGCTATAGGTTATTCCCTATTGGGTTATCCTTATGGTATATTTTTGGGTGTAATAACAGGAATTCTACAGTTAATCCCAATATTCGGGCCATGGCCGATTTACTGGGCATTGGCTATTATGGATGCGTTGGACGGTAATTATCCAAGAGTGATTGTTGTCTTGCTATTTGGATTTTTCTTAAGTTTGATAGATATGTATATACGTCCGGCAATATCCTCACATCATGCAGATATCCATCCATTGATACTATTGGTAGGATTTTTATCAGGACCGTTAGTTTACGGTATTGTAGGTTTTATTATTGGACCATTAATATTGGGAATTACTTATGTAGTATTGGATAGCTTTAGAAAAGAATTAAAGGAGTCTAGATAATGGAAAAAGAAGTTGTTATTTTGGATATTGACTATATCTCATATGAAGATAAGCCAGTAATACGTTTATTTTCAAAAGATGGCGATAAAAATGTTGTATTGATAGATGATTCTTTCACACCATATCTGTATGTTTATAGTAATAATCCTGATGAATGTATAACTGATTTGGAAGAATTGCTGGAAGATGTTGAAATCGAAAAAGTAACGAAAAAGGATTTCCAAATTGAAAAGACATTCATTAAAATAACATTCACCCATCCGCAGGAACTGTCTAAACACAGGGACGAAATAAGGGACTTGGATAGTGTGCTGCAGATAAGGGAATTCGATATTCCGTTTTATAGGAGATATCTGATGGATAGGGATGTAATCCCCATGACAAAGGTAAAGGCATCCGGTGAAAAATTAGATTCATTTTCAGCTCTTGACAGCAAAAAACATGATGTTGAAATCATTAAGCTTGATAAGCCTCTTGAACGAATTGATGATAATACAACTGAGTTTAGGATACTTAGTTTTGACCTTGAAGTTAGAAATCCTCATGGGATGCCTGACTCACAGGAGGACGAAATAATCATGATTGGTGTTGCAAGTAATTTCGGAATAAATGAAGTGATTTCAACAAAAACCAATTCTTCCGAGCGCGATAATTTTGTAAATCAGGTATCAACGGAAAAAGAAATGATACAACGATTTACAGACATCATTAAAGAAAATAATGTCGACATTATTGTCGGGTACAACTCAGATAACTTCGATTTTCCATATCTGATTGACAGGGCAAAGATTCACGACGTTGATTTGGATTTGGGAATGGATGGATCAGACATTCGATTCATTAAAAGAGGATTTACTAATGCCGCTTCAATGAAAGGGCTTATTCATGTTGATTTATATCTGGTCATGAGAAGATACATGACTCTTGAGAGATATACTCTGGAGAGGGTTTATTATGAACTCTTCGGTGAAGAAAAAATCGATGTTCCCGGAGAGAGAATCTGGGAGTTCTGGGACAATGGCGGTGAGGGGCTGGATAATTTATTTGATTATTCACTGGATGATGTAGTATCTACCTTAAAAATTGCAGAACAAACCTTGCCACTTAACTTGGAACTGACCCGTATTATAGGTCAGCCTTTATTTGATGTAAGTCGTATGGCAACAGGTCAACAGGCAGAATGGTTTTTGGTAAAACAGGCATACTTTGATGGGGAGATTGTACCGAATAAACAGGGGTCAAACTTTACCGACCGCGCAAATGCAGAAGATAATGAAGGAGGATTTGTACTTGAACCTGATAAGGGACTTCATGAAAATTTGGTCCAGTTCGATTTCAGAAGTCTATATCCAAGCATAATCATTTCTAAAAATATTTCCCCTGATGTATTGGTGGATGGGGATGTGGATAATCCTGATGATTATAATTTTGCACCGGAGCATGATTTAAAATTCATGAAAACTCCTCAGGGTTTCATTCCATCAGTTATTGATAAAATCCTTCAGGAACGTTTCAGGATAAAAAGAGAAATGAAGGCATGTGAAGATCCAACAGAAAGAAAAGCTCTGGATGTACAGCAACAGGCCATTAAACGATTGGCCAATACGATGTATGGTATTTATGGTTTTCCTAGATTTAGATGGTATTCATTTGAATGCGCAAAAGCTATTACTTCCTGGGGTAGGCAATATATCAAGCATGCAATGAAAGAATCTGAAAAGTATGGTTTTAAAGCGATTTATGCTGATACTGATGGATTTTATGCGAAATATGTTAAATAATTTTATAATTGACTTAATTTTTAAAAAAAGATAAAAAGAATTATTGCAATTCTTTTCTAATGTCGTCTCCAGCAACGATAAGTAAAAGGGATAATACAACAAGTATTATGCTGAATCCGATTATCACGAAATTCAATACAGCGATAACAATGTATAGTTTCCATAATATCTCATCATTTTCAAATTTTGCTGAAAGCAGATAGATTACTGCTGCAAAAATGATGTATAATGTTATTCCAAAAATGAATGCGTTTAGGTTTGTCCCTCTTTCGGCTAATGCCAAAGCACCCATATCTGAATTCAGCATTAATGCAACTATTGTTAATAAAATTGCAAAAATAATATAAACATAGGAAGTTTTTTTAGCCAAATCCCTTCCTCTGCTTCTATTTTCAAACATTTTAATCTATTCTTCGAGATATGAATCCAAATCGATATCTAAATTATTACAAATTTCTTTTAACTGTTCGTATAACTTAGCATCAATTCCAATTCCGTTTTCTTCTGCTTCAGCAATTCTTTTAACTTCCAAATCACCAGGGATTGCAACGGTCTCACCGGTTGCTCTTACTTGTGATACAAAGTCTTCAGTATTTGCTACAAAGTCACCGAAGTCTCCAAATTTGGATGGATCAATAGCCAAGTATAAATCTCCTTTGGTACAGTCTTTTTCTGGTGAAGCAGTTCCAGTAACTCCCATACCATATCCTGCCTGTACTAATGGTCCAGTTAATATTTCAACCATTAATGCAAGTGCATATCCTTTAAATCCGCCAAACGGTAAGATTGATCCTCCGTCAAGTGCAGCTTCCGGATCAGTTGTCGGGTTTCCATTTTTATCCAATGCCCAACCTTCAGGTAATTCCAAACCTTTTCTTTTTGATTCTATGATTTTTCCACGTGCGGTAACGGATGTTGCCATATCTACGGTAATGTATGTTTCTGAAGGAATACCGATAGCTATTGGATTAGTACCAATCAATGCATCTTTTCCACCTAATGGTGCAATAGCAGGATCAGTATTTGCAATTACCATTCCAATAACGTTTTCTCTTAATGCTAAATCGGAATAAAATCCAGTTACTCCAAAGTGATTAGTATTGTGAACTCCAACACAACCAATACCCACTTCTTTTGCCTTTTTAATTGCAAGTTGCATTGCTTTGTAGGATACTGCTTGTCCAAATCCACTGTTACCATTAATTAATGCGATTGCAGGTGTTTCTTTTTCTATTGTAATATTTTCGTTTAAGTTGATTGTTCCTGCTTTAATGCTAATTAAATATTGCGGAAATCTTCCGAGCCCATGTGATGTAAATCCTTTCAAGTCTGCATCAACTGTAGCTTCAGCCACTAATTCACAATCTTCTTCACTTGCTCCTAATTTTTTTAATATTTCTTTTACAAGAGCCATTTCACTGTCTTTCATTATTTTCATTATATCTTCCCTTAGTATTCTATTGTTGAGCCTTCAAATGCTTCAACGATAATTTTTTCGTCATCAGTTACTTTTCCTATTATTTGACATTCGCAGTATTCGTTTAAGGTATCCATTATTTTTGCGGCTTCATCTTCTTCAGCTATTACAACAAAACCGATTCCCATGTTGAATACTTTATACATTTCTTTAATGTCAACATTCTGTTCATAGATTAATTTGAATATTTCCGGTGTTTCTGGAAGGTCTGTAATTTCATAACCCACTCCTTTTTTCAAACGTCTGAGGTTTGTAAATCCTCCGCCGGTAATGTGTGCTAATCCATTGATTTCATATTCTTTTTCGAATAATGCAACAATAGGTTTAACATATAATTCGGTTGGTCTTATTAACTCTTCACCGATAGTGGTCTTGCCATTAGGCATTTTGTCGTCAACGCTAAATCCTGCATCATCAAATAATGCTTTTCTAGCTAAACTATATCCGTTTGAATGGATACCGTTACTGTTGATACCGATTAAGACATTTCCTGGCCTAATATTTTCACCAGTAATTATTTTATCAACATCGACAAATCCGATACCTGTACCTGCTAAATCAAAATCTTTGATAATTCCAGGTAGTGAAGCAGTTTCTCCACCAATAATTGCTATTTTTGATTCATTAGCTCCTTTAACAAGACCTTCTGCAATTTCTGCTGCTCTTTGAGGGTCTGGTTTTTCAACAGCGAGGTAATCAACTAATGCTATTGGTTCTGCCCCAACACATAAAATATCGTTTACAACCATTGCAATACAGTCAATCCCCACGGTGTCATATTTGTTCATCATTTCAGCTATTAAAATTTTACTTCCGACACCGTCGGTACTCATTGCAATACCTTTATCACCTAATTTGACCAAAGCAGCATAATGGCCGCTATCGGTAATAATATCTCTACATTCCAATGTTGATTGAAGTTTAGATGCGATTTCTGATACTGTTTTTGCTTCTAAATCAATATCGACACCGGATTCTGAATAAGTAACCATATTTTCACCTGTTGCATTTTTTTTATTTGAAATTAATTTATACTATTTTAATATTTGTATTGATTAGTATATAATTATTATTAATGTATTCTAACACAATCTAAATTAATTGGAGTCCTTGTTTCAATTTTATAACTTCTATGGATTGATGAAGCTAAGTCAACAGCTTTTTTAGGGTCTCCATGACAAGTAATAACTTTTTCAGGTCTTGGATTGAGTCTTTTAACATATTCCATTAATTGTCTTCTGTTAGAGTGACCACTGAATCCATGAATGGTTTTAGTTTCCATATTGACATGGAATTCTTTAGTTCTTCCATCATCATCTTCAAGAGGTACTTCTTTTCTTCCTTTCTGGATTCTTCTACCGAGTGACCCTTCAGATTGATATCCTACAAATATTAAAGTATTCTTGTCATCTTCACATAACCATTTGAAGTATTCGACAGAATTACCTCCGGTTAACATACCTGAAGTTGATAAAATAATTGCAGGTTCTGGACTTTCAACAATTTCCTTTCTTTGATTGTAGTTTTGAACTTTTTTAAACATGTCTGAGACAAATGGATTTCTGCCCATGTGGAATATTTGATCCCTTAAATCTTTGCTTAAGTATTCTGGTCTGGCTGTGTGGATTGCAGTAGCCTCCCAAATCATACCGTCTATGTAAATTGGTACTTCATCAATCATTCCGTGTCTCATGTATTCTTCAAGCACTACCATAAGTTCCTGTGCTCTTCCTACAGCGAATACCGGAACCAATACTTTTCCGCCACGTTTTAAAGTTTTATAAATTGTTTTCATCATTTCCTTTTCGGCGGAATTTCTTGATGGCTGCACATCTTCTCTACCACCGTACGTACTTTCCATAATCACAGTTTCAGCACGTGGGAACCTTATGGTTGCAGGTTCAAGTAATCTTGATGGTTCATATTTGAAATCTCCTGTGTAAACAAGGTTATACGCACCGTCTCCAATGTGCATATGGGAAATTGCTGAACCTAAGATGTGTCCTGCATTGTGTAATGTTAATCTGATGTCTGGAGATATGTCAGTCACTTCACCATAATCCAAGGTAAGAGTATTTTTAATTGCTTTGTGAATGTCTTTCACACTGAAAGGTAATGGATTACCTTCTCTTTGAGCAATATCAATATGATCTAATTGTAATAAAGTGGTTAAATCTCTGGTTGGAGTTGTACAGTAAACAGGTCCTTCATATCCGTAATGATAAAGGTATGGTACAAATCCGCAGTGATCTAAATGGGCGTGAGAAATAATAACTGCATCTAATTCTTCAATTGAAAATTCCGGAGCGGTTAAGTAAGGAAATGCAGTTTTGTTGTCTGGTGCAGCTACATTAACACCACAATCCAATAAAACACGACTGTTTGGTGTTTGTAAAAGCATAGATGAACGTCCTACCTCTTTAAATCCTCCCATGGAAGTTACTCTGGCCCAATCATTCGGATATTTACTTCCCTGGTGAATTTGGCGTCCAAGTCTTTGCAATAATTTTTTTCTGTCTTTACTGCTATTTTTTAAAGTAGTTCTAATTTTTCCAATAACATCTGAACTAATTGGTGGGGTTCTTAATATTTTAGGTGCCCAACCAGTATTTTTTACAATATTTCTTGATGTTGCTCCATATTTGCCGATAACAAGTCCGGGTTTTTTAGCAGTAATTACAACTTCTCCAGTTACTGTATCGAAGTATATATCAGTTATTTCTGCACCTTCAGGAACAATTTCATGGATTTTATTTATTGTTTCTTCTTGTTCAAGTAAAGCACTTTTGTCAGATCTAATAATAATTCTTTTTCTAAGCTCTTTTGCTAGTGATCTTACTAAATCACCGTTTTCAGTAATAACTTGTGGATTTTTAGTATAAACTACTACTTCAGGTCCTTCAAATTCAACTTTTGTTACCTGTGTATCTTTTGGTAGTTTAGATAAAATCTCTTTTTTAATTTCTTCTAAAATGTCTGAAGTCATATAATCCCTTCAAAAAAAGTTTAGTGTATTATAATAGTCTGTGAAAAGCTTTTAGCTATAATTAGTTAAACTTCACAAACTATGTACACTTTTTATATAAAAAAATAGTTAGTTTATGAAAAATTAGTTATCGCTTAAATTTTCTCTAGAATTTCATTAATTTTTTCATTATCTAACATTTCAAAGCCGTTTTTATCTACTTTAGCAACCAAATATCCATTTCCAGAATATGTGTCACGTTCAGCAGCAGCTCTTATAGCTCTTATGGCTATTTCAATTCCTTCATCAGTTGTAAGGTCATCACTGTATCTGTCTTCTAATACACCGTATGCTACGATGGAACCAGACCCAGTTGATATGTAAGTATCTTCAATCATACCACCTGCAGGGTCAAGTGAGTACAGGGAAGGTTTGTCTCCATCCATACCACCGAGTAATGTTTGAACATACATTGGTCCTGAGCGTAATATGTTTGCAGTTAATGATGCAGCAGCTTTAACGCTGATAGCATCGTTGTTTCTCATTTGATATAAGGAAACTTCTGCTTCAATTATTTTCATGAGACTTTGTGCATCTCCAACGGAACCTGCTATGGTTGTTACTATGTGATCATCAATTTTAAATATTTTTTCTGCGACTTTGTGAGCTACTAAGTTGCCCATACTAGCTCTTCTTTCGCTTGCAAATACAACACCATCTTTACATGTAATACCTACTGTTGTTGTACCTTCTAAAATTTTGTCATCCATTTAAAAACACCTCTATAAGTATTTAAAATATTATTTCAACACTTTCAGGTTATCATTAATAAAATATTATTTAATTTTATTTAAAATCAGAATCAATATGTCAGTTTAAACTAACAATTAATTATTAAGTATTCTAAGTATATAAAGTTTTCTTTAAAATTTTAAATATTTGGAGATTTGCATTTATTTTCATTGCAAAGTAATTTTTAAATATGATTCAGACCATATATTTTTGTAATGAAATATAAAAAAATAGGAGATATCTTAATTTTAAATGATAATCCTGAATATTTGGATAATTTGGCTAAGAAACATAGTGTTAAAACAATAATGTTAATTGATCATATCCAAGGAACAAAAAGAGAGCCTGTATATAGACTTTTATATGGTGAGGAAACCGAAACCATTAATAAAGAAAACAAATGTCTGTTTAAATTGGATTTATCAAAGGTAATGTGGTCAAAAGGCAATGTTAATGAGCGTTTAAGAATAGCCAAGTTAGTTCGTGATGGCGAAACTGTTTTGGACATGTTTGCAGGCATAGGCTATTTTTCCATTCCTATCGGTGTCCACTCAAATGCATGTAAAGTCATTTCCATTGAAATCAATCCAAACTCATATTATTATTTGTGTGAAAATATAAAATTAAATAATTGTGATAATATAACTCCCGTTTTAGGTGACTGTTTGGTTGAAACTCCCAATTATAATGCAGACCGTATTGTGATGGGGTATGTGAAAACAACACATCATTATTTGAAAGTGGCCATTAACAGTTTGAATAAAGGGGGAATAATTCATTATCATGAGACGGTCCCCGAAAAATTGATGGAAACGAGACCTATTTCTAGAATAAGGCAGTCTGCTGGTGATAGGGATGTGGAACTGTTAAAAATAAATAAAATTAAAAAATATGCTCCTGGTGTAGAGCATGTGGTTATAGATGCTTTAATAGATTAAGTGATTTTTTTAAAAGGTTTTCATTTAACCATTCATCATTAACATATTTTTCATAGATGCATAATCTTTCAGTTAACTCAAAACCTCCGTCTAAAGTCAAAGTGTTTAATGTATCTATTGTCGGCCATGGTGAAGTTGGATTTACATAATCATGGCTTACGGGTGATACTCCACCCCAATCATCAGCACCATATAATAAAAAGATTTGTGCAGTATCATGATTTAAATTTGGAGGAACCTGAATGCTCACATCAGTATCGCTAAATAATAATGTTGCAGCGCTTACCGTACGAATCATGTCCAATAGAGTTGGTTCAGGCGAATCTTTCATTTCGATTTCAGGTGTTGGGGTAAAGTTCTGTATGATGATTTCCTGAATATGCCCGTATTTATCGTAAATTTCTCTAATATCAAACAGGGAGTCAACTATTTCTTCGTGCGTTTCGCCAATGCCTATTAGGATTCCTGTAGTATATGGTATTTTTAATTTTCCGGCATTTGAAATAGTTTCCAATCTTAATTCAGGATCTTTACCTGGGCTTTTTTTATGTGCGGGCAATTCCATTAGTCTTTTTGATGAATTTTCAAGCATCAATCCCATTGATACATTAACTTCCTTAAGTTTTTTCAATTCATCGTAAGAGAAATTGCCTCCGTTGGTGTGTGGAAGCAATGAAGTTTCATCCAATGTCATCTGGCAGATGTCAACAACATAATCAACCATGTTGTCATAGCCGAATTCATTTAATCTTTTTAAAACCACTTCTTCTTCATCCGCATCTTCACCAAAAGTAAATAATGCTTCTTTACACCCTTGTTTTTCAGCTATTTTTAATTCTTCCAAAACTTCTTCTTTGGTTTTTAAAATAATGGCTTTGCTATCTTCAGGGTCTTTTTTAAAATTACAGTATCCACAATCATTTCTACAGATTTCAGTCAGTGGAATAAAAACGTTTTTAGAATAAGTAATAAGATTATTCTTTCTATATTGTTTAGTTTTAGACATAATATTTATTATATCCGAACCTTTTGCATCCAATACTGAAAGAATATCTTTTTTTGAATATTTTGTCATTTTTAATCTTCTTTTTCAGAAACAGTAACTTCAACATACAATGGCGGAAGTTCGTTTTTGTCTTCCCATATTGCAATAATCACATCAAAACTTGGGAGTTCAAATACTTTGTAGGCCACTACGAGTCCCATTGATTCCAATTCTTCTTTAACTCTTATGAATCCTTTTCCATCAATAGTTCCGGTAGATAATTCAGTTTCTTGTATATGTTTATCGCCGGATTTTAAGATATCTTCTATTCTGCTGGAAGTTGCTGGGACTTCAACACCGCCAAGTTCCTCTCCAATCTCTAAGACTTTATCTTCAAGTTCATCTATGGGAATAATTTTTCTTGTACGGCTTCTAACAATTAATATTTTATCATTATCAATAGCTGGGCGGGATCCTTTAAATGAATCGAAAAAACCCATAACACTGCCTGCTATTTCATATTTCTTTTGCATTACATCAAGTCCTTATATGTTTAGTTCGGATTTTAATTCGCCCATAGTTGTTACTTTTTCTGCAAATGCATTATGTCTGTGAATACTTTCTTGATTTTCTTGACGTGAAGTAATCAATGTGTCGTCAGGTAAATCTGAGTATTTTTCTGCAATCATTTCCATCATGTTTCTAACACAATCTTCAACGAAAACAGGGTTTTGGTGTGCATTCATTACAGTTGCATTTTCATCAGGTCTTTTGAGAAGTTCACATACTGGGGAGGACATTGATTTTTCTATAATGTCAATTATGTCTTCTCCTTTTACTTCCCAACCTTCTGGAACTTCAATTAATAATGTTCCAACACCTCTTTGATTGTGGGATGCGAATGTAACAGTATCGAGTACTTTTTGTGTAGTTTCTTCATCTAAGAATTCTAATAATTTAGTTTTATCTGATTCTCTTACAGATTCTTGTGCACATGGACAAACGGTCATCCCAATTAATTCCGCACCTATGCTTTTTCTGATTTCCACATTTCCATCTTCATCTCTCAAACCAACTGCTTTAGCCTTAAGGTTTGCGGTCTCTTGAGTTTCATGTTTGGTTACAGGAGACTCATGCATGAACATATAATCAGTAGTCATGGAAATTTCAACACGTTTAGCATATTCGTGTTTGTCCATCATTCTTTCAACAATCCGGGCACATAATGATTCTACCCCAACAGTGTTGTCCTGTGATACAGTTTCCAATACTTCACTGATAGCTTCAGGATTTCTTGACATATGCACTCCTTTCTGATTATTTGGTAAATCAACAAATGCATCAAATGTCGGTAATAGAATTATAGGCCTTTTATTTGGTCTTTCCAGTTGCAAGAGTTTTTTAACACCAGTTACTCCTACTCTAGTTAATTTTATAGGAATATTTGGCATATCATCTTGAGTATCAGGTAAACAAATTGCCAATTTCATAACCTCTAAATAATATTTAATAATATACATATTGTTTTTAATATATTTAAATTAGGTAGTAATTTTAGACTAAAAAATCTGTTGCTTTTTTTTGATGAAAATAAAATTGTTTTTAATAATATTTTTCGCAGTGATGATTGTGTTCAAATGAAATAAATTTAATAAAAAAATAAGGGTACAGTAGTATTACTACTGCATTATAAAATATTTGATGATCCCATGTCTTCTTTGATTACATCAAGAACAGTTTGGGTATATGTTCTTTCTATAATAGGATCTTTTAACAGTTCTTTAATAAATGAATTTAGTTCTTCTGTATTTCTAAATTTAGCTATTAAAAATGCATCATATTCGCCGGTAACATCATATATTCCTACAACATTTTTATTGAAGAAAGTTTTTTCTTCCCAATTTTTGAGTTTTCCACCTTTTACCCTAACTCCAATGATTGTTGTAAGTACAAATCCTAATTTATGATGGTCGATAACAGGTGAGAATTTTTTAATCACGCCGGTTTTAACCATTTTATCAATACGATTGTGGATAGTTCCCACAGATACATCTAAATCTCTAGATATTTGCCTGTATGATGTTCTAACATCTTCATTGATGATTTTTAATATTTTTACATCCGTATCATCGAGTTCTACTATGTTATCTTTTTCTTTTACCATTATTTTTCCCCCATTAATGAGATTAATACTATATTAATTTATTTTATACTATAAATTATTTAAACATTGTGTATTTTTTCTATATTCAATTATATTTTTTCTACTTAAAATCTTTATTGTATATAACCTAGGTTATCGTTTTTTCTTTTTTAATATTTTTTTTTACGCATGTTTAGATTATGTAAAATTTATTAATCATTTATTTAATTTGAGAAATGTGCTTTTTACTTCATTTATAGGAGCATTTGTTTTAATTCCGGTAGGGCTGAAATGTGTTTTTTCAGCTTCAAAACCATTATTTCTAATATTATTAAAAATTAAATCTAATTTTGGTGCGCTAATTTTTAAAGACCTACATATGGAGTGCACGTCATAAAATGTTGCTGGGCTTTCAGATTCAATTAAACATGCATTCAATAATTTAAGCAATTGTTTTTCACTATTTAGTTTTTTATACTCTGACTCTTCAATCATTTTAGAAATGAATTTTTTATTTTGGATTTTTCCCAACCATAACGGTCCGGCTTGAATTAGTTTTTCACCACACTCTGGACATATGTCTGGAATTGATGTGGCCAATCCTTTGTTGCACTCTCGGTATAGGCATTCTTTGCAATGGCTAATGTATCCGATATTTTTCAGTGATTCATCACTTTTTTTAGAACCTTTTTTAATTTTCAGGTATAGTCTCATATAATGTTCAGTGCTGTGGGATAATAAGACTTCAATGCATTTGGCATATTTGGACAATGTCAATGCACAAAATCCTGCGAGAATTCTAATTCCTGTTTCATGGCAGTATTCACTTTTATATGGTTTGGAGTTGTATTTACGTATGCATGGCTCTTTATAAGTTCCGCATAATGCTGATGTGTCTGTTGCAGTGACACATAACAGGGATTCTCTTCTGGCACAGTATCCTGCTGAGTCTAAAAATGGAGAAGGGGTTCCAAAGGGGTCAATGTCGATTACATCAAATTCTCCACGGTTCTGCCTTAAGAATATGCTTGCATCATGATTATGGATTGAAATGTCTTCAAGTTTATTCAACTCAACATTATGCTTTTCAAATTCATTGGCAAGTTCGCTTATGTCATTTATATATACATGTCCAACTCCACTTATTTCGTTTTTATAACGTACTCCTCTTATTCCACTTCCTCCAAACAAATCGCAGATGTTAATTTCCCTATTTTGTTCTTTTTGATATGTTTGAAGGGCTAAAATAGATATGTCCCTATTCAATTCCATGTGTGGATTGTAAAATACCGGTGCATCCGATGAAACTTTTTCATATTCAGGGAATTCTATTTTTGTTAATCCTTCTTCAATTGTTTTAAGTTTATAATTATCCAAAATAATCACTTTTATATTTAATTACTAATATTTTAAATATTATTAAATTTAAATATTAGTATAGTTTGTAAAAGGTGATATTGTGTCAGATATTAAAGTTCCCATAGCAAAACCGATAATTGGACAAGAAGAAATAGATAATGTGGTTGAGGTTTTGAAATCTGGAATGATTGCTCAAGGACCAAAAGTTTCAGAATTTGAAAATGAATTTGCATCATGGGTTGATGCAGATTATGGTGTTGCAACAAACTCAGGTACTGCAGCACTGCATGTGGCATTGCTTGCGGCAGGAATAGGTGCTGGGGATGAAGTAATTACAACTCCATTCACGTTTATTGCAAGCGGAAATTCAATTGTTTATACTGGAGCAAAACCTGTCTTTGCAGACATTGATTTAAAGACTTATACGCTGGATCCTGAATGCATTGAATCATTAATAACAGATAAAACAAAAGCTATAATGCCTGTGCAATTATATGGTCAGTCTGCGGAAATGGATGCGATTTGCGACATTGCTGAAGATCATGATTTAATTGTTATTGAAGATGCTGCTCAGGCTCATGGGGCCACTTTCAATGGAAAAAAGGTGGGTAGTTTGGCGGATATGGCATGCTTCAGTTTTTATCCGACTAAAAACATGACCACTTCCGAAGGAGGTATGATTACCACCAATAATAAAGATTTTGTTGAGGAGGCACATATATTCAGGGCTCATGGGTCTCGTGTAAAGTATCATCATGATGACATCGGTTATAATTTCAGAATGACTGATATTTCAGCGGCAATTGGTCTTGCACAATTAAATGTAATTGATGAATTCAATAAAAAAAGAGCTGAAAATGCAGCTTATTTAAATGAAGCTTTGGCTGATGTTGATGGGGTTGTTACTCCTTATGCAAGAGAAGGCTCAACACATGTATATCACCAATACACAATTCGTGTTGAATGCAATAGGGATGATTGGATTGATGTTTTAACCGAAGAGGGAATAGGTACTGGAGTTCACTATCCTATACCATTATACAATCAGCCAATCTATCAAAAATTAGGATTTACAGGTAACTGTCCTAATGCAGAAATTGCAGCAAGTGGTGTTATTTCACTACCTGTTCATCCATCATTAACTAGTGATGATTTAGATTTAGTTATTAAAGCCGTAAAAAAGGCTTCTGATAAATTAGCTTAAAAGTCATTTTTTGACTTTTAATCTAACATTTTTTCTACCGTTTTTATTTTCGCATCAAGCGTTCTATTTTCCATATCTCGCCTATCGTCTATTTTGATTACTGTATAGACTCTGCCGACACCCACTTCAAAAACTGCTTCCTGGGCTTTGGCAATTACTTCATAAAGTTCTTTCAAGTTTTCAGCTTCGATTTGTGTTCCCATTCCAGTTAACTGGTAATTGAGTCCTGAATCTTTCACTGCCTGCACTGCAGCAGTTACATAGTCCTTACATTCTGTTGTTTCACATCCGACAGGTAAAATTGCAAAATCACAAGTTATCATATTATCACATCAAAAAGTTATTTATTAATTTAATTATAAATCATTTATCATGGCAAAACTTGATGTAAATGAATATAATGAAATGATTTTCAGTCGAATCAATAATTTGATTTCTGATTATGATTTAATTAAAGAAAATGAATTAATTGCTGTTGCTTTGTCTGGTGGAAAGGATAGTGTTTTGACATTGCATGCTTTAAAAAGATATCAGGAATTTTTAGATTTTGATTTGGTGGCCATTAGTGTTGATGAGGGCATAAAGGGATATAGGTCACATGGTATTGGTGCTGCAGTTAATAATGCTCGCGAACTGGGCATTGAATTAATTCAAAAGTCATTTCTTGAAGATGAAGGTTTTCCATTGGATGATATTTATTCTAATTTTAAAAGTGCATGTATTCCCTGTGGTGTTTTTAGAAGAAATATTTTAAATAAAACTGCTTATGAGGTGGGGGCCAGTAAAATCGCTACTGGACACAATCTCGATGATGAAATTCAATCTTTTTTGATGAGTTTTGCCAGGGGGGATACTATCAAATTCTCCAAATTCGGGCCGGAACTTGATGTAATTCATCCAAAATTGGTTCCAAGAATCAAGCCTTTATGGAACACTCCCGAAAAGGATGTTGGAATCTGGGCCATTTTAAATAATATTGATATTCATTTGGAGGAATGTCCTTATTCTCATTTGTCTTTGAGAGCAAAAATTAAAGAGTTTTTAAATGTCAATGAGGACGCATATCCTGGATTGAAAAAAAATATTATGGAATCATTTAAAAAGATTTTGGTCTTTGAAAATGATATTTCCTCTAATTTGAATGAATGTGAAGTTTGCGGGGAGCCGACTTCATCAAATATTTGTAAGGCTTGTGAAATTAAAAAAGATTTAGTTTCTGAGGATTGCAAAAGCCATATAAATGATGAATAATCCTACAAGTATAGCTCCTTCTTTTTTATCATATTTGTCTTGTGTTTTACCGAATATGTAGAACAATATTGTAACGACAAGCATTAACATGATATCTACTACCATGTTAGGGTTTATTGCAATTGGACTTATTGCACTACTTGCTCCGAGTACAAATAATATATTGAAAATGCATGAGCCAATAACGTTACCTATAACTAACTGATTTTCATCTTTCTTTAAAGCGGTAAGTGAGGTAACAAGTTCAGGTAAAGATGTACCCATAGCAACAATAGTTAAACCGACTAATGTTTCACTCATTCCGAATGCGATTGCTATATATGAGGCACTGTCAACAACTAAATCTCCACCAATTGCGATGGCAGCTATACCTAGAACAATATAAATGACACTTCTTAAAAGACTCATTTTCGGTTTTTCAACAATTTCAGATTCTTTTGATTTTTTAGCATTATAAACAAGAAATGAAATATATCCAATGATTATAATAAGTAAAAGAATACCTTCAATTTGTGAAATGTTCCATCCGATAAATATTATTGCAGATAAGATTGCAGTGATTATAACCAAAAATGGCAAATCTATCTTTATGACATCACGGCCAATCTTAAGCTCATTTAAAAGAGCACATAAACCTACAATCAGCATCATATTGAATAAATTACTTCCAATAATATTACTTACAGCTAGGGCATTGTTTCCTGTAAGTGAGGATGTAATACTGACAGCGGCTTCAGGAGCGCTTGTACCAAAAGCGACAATGGTAAGACCCACAATCAATGTTGGGATTTTCAGTATTGATGCAATATTACTGGAACCATCAACAAAAAAGTCTGATCCCTTAATTAATAAAACAAAACCAACAATCAACAATACAATTTGCATGCCTATACCAACAAAATCCATTTAATCCTCCTCTTCAATATTATTTTCATAATCTTTGCCCAGGTCAGTTACAAGAATTTTATCGATTTGATGGCCGTCTAAATCAACAATCTCAAAACAGAATCTTTCCCATTGGTATTTGTCATTAACATCAGGCACTGTACCACTTATACTTAAAATAAATCCTGCAAGAGTAGTATAGCCGTCTTCATCTTCATCAGGGAAAGTTTCATCAATGTCAAATAACTCCTTAAAGCGGTCAATTCCAAATCTGCCGTCAATTAACCAGGTTCCATCTTCTCTTTGAGTAGCTATTGGATTGTCTTCTTCATCAATGCCTGGAATATCTCCAACGATACCTTCAAGTAAATCGTTTAAGGTAATTAAACCTTCAACACTTCCGAATTCATCAACAACAAGGGACATGTGCACATATCCTTGGTTTTCTTTAAATTCTTTTAGTAATTCCAATGTTTCCAAGTTCTCAGAAACAACTAATGGTTCTTTAACAATTTTGTGAATGTCAAATTCCTCATCACTGAACATCACTGAAAGAATATCTTTTGCTTGAACAACACCAATAAAATCATCTAACTCTCCGGTAGCAATTGGAAAAATTGACCTTTTACTTTCAATGATTTTAACTTTATTTATTTCTCTAGAATCTTCCAGGTCAATCCAAATAATTTCATTTCTTGGAGTCATGATTGATTCAACTTTTTGGTCATCAAGCTTAAAGACTCTTTTAATAATGTCCTCTTCTTCCTGTTCAATCGTTCCATCTTCCCTTCCTTCTTTAATCATCAGTTCTATTTCCTCTTCAGTAACTGCATCATTGTTTCTATTTTCAATTCTCAGTAGCCATAAAAGAAAACTGCTGGATTTTGCAAGGATAAAACTGACTGGTTTTGATATTTTAGAAAGAATGACCATGCTTTTTGCAACTTTAAGGGATACTTTTTCCGGGTCATTTAAAGCAATAACTTTTGGAACAATTTCACCGACAACCAATGTCAGGTAAGTGGTAACGATAACGACGATTGCGACACTTATCGGTTGGTTATATGGAATGAATGAAATTAATTTGGAAAGAGGTTCGGCAAGAGTAACTCCACCAAAAGCCCCAGTCAATACGCCAATAAGAGAAATTCCTATCTGCACTGTTGATAAAAATTCATTTGGATCTTCAAGTAAATCAAAAACGATTTGGGCATTTTCGTTACCTTCTTCCAGATATTTTTGCATTTTCGCTTTTCTAACCGACACAACAGCAAGTTCCGCCATTGATAAGTAACCTGTGAGTATTATTAAAATTAATATAACAATTATTTCAATTATTTCGCCAGCCATTTCTAACAGACCTTAAATTATAAATCACTGGCTTTCATAAAACCAGTGTTTCCATATATTTCGTCTTGCATTTGTTGTACTGCATATGAGGCTTCTTCTCTTGTTTCTACTTTTTTAAATATTCTACGACCTTTAACTTTTAAAGTTTTACCACATACGCATTTTCTAGTGGCAACGCCTTCTTTAGCATATAAAACTCTTCCACAATCGCAACGAAATATAAAATACATGATAGTTTTCCTAAAATTTAGATTATATAAACATTATTTATTAGAAGTATAAAAAACTTTTTGTTAATAAATTATAGTTTGGGTAATAATTTACATGTATTATTCATTTTTTAACTTAAATTTCTTCAAGGATTTTGTATCTCTTTTTCTGTTAGTCCTGTTGTTTTTGTGATTGTTTCGATTGGGATTTTTTCTTCTTTTAGTTTTTTTGCAATTTCTTTTAGTTTTTTGTTGTTTGCTTGTTTTAGTTCTTTTAGTTTTTGTTTTTCTTCTTTTAGTTTTTTGTTGTGTGCTTGTTTTTCTTCTTTTAGTTTTTTGTTGTTTGCTTGTTTTAGTTCTTTTAGTTTTTCTTCGTATTCTTCTTGCATTTTCTTTTTCATGTATCTTTCTCGTGGGTCTAATATCATTTCCGTTTCCTCCATAAATTCAGTATAATCATTTTCATCAAGCATGTTCACGCTCAATATGTTTAAAATATAGAATATTGCTTGTTTTTCATTTTGATTGGTAATGTTTAACTGTTCAACGGTCTTGTATGCTCTTTTTAGAATTTCCAACGTTGTTTCATTATAATCGGTATATGCGATTAGTTGCAGTGCTGCGATATCTTCATCACTTATATGATTATAATTTTTGTCTTCAATCCTTTTAAATATATCTTCCGCTCTGATATCTTTAAGTGAAATTACATGCATTGTATATGTGCAATCATCATTTAAAACGAACTCTTTTTCGTTATATGGAGCTTTTTGCATACATAGTATATACAATTCAACTTTTTGTTTTTTCAAAACGAGTAATGAAGAAACGTATTGGAAGAATCTTAAAATATCATCATCTGTAGGCAGCTGTGATTGGCATTCCAGAACAAAGCAAATGTCTTCACCGTTTTTGATGGTTTCTCCTGCAAAATCTAACCTGTGTATTTTAGGTCCTAAATCGGTTATTTCTGACAGTATGATGTTGTTGATTGTGTAGGGTATTCCAAGTAATTTCAAAACGCCGTTGGCACGTTTTTGCACGGTTTGTTTAAAGATATAATCATTGTACTGGTGATATTCTTGTTGTTTTCTTGAAATATAGTCTAATGATTTCATACTTATTAATTATGAAAATAAGCTATTTAAATCTTTTCTTTTTATAAACTGGGGTCAATTTTACTGTTTCATACAATATAACTCGCTTAAAGCAATTTTGTACTGATGTTATCCTCCACCAAAAAGTTGCACAAATAGTGGAAAGAATACCTGTGAAGGTAAAATAACCAGTGTAGCTATGCTGACTGCAAGATTTGTACCGATAACAACCAGTAATATTCTGAAAATGTTGTTGTGCCATAACTCCTTAAATCCTTCAAAGTGAGCCAAGTTTGAAATATCACTTTGTCTTACTTTTCTATATTTGGCTTCAGTTAATCCTGAAAACCATCCTGCAGCAAGTAATGGGTGAATAATAGTTAATGGAGCAACAAGACCTCCGACGATTGCGGATTGAATTTTTGATCCGGATAATATTGAACCTAAAAATCCCATTGCCATACTTATTGCGACAAATTGGTATAGATTATAGGTAATGTTTATCCCGCTAAAAAAAGCCAGAAAAAATATCACAACGAACAATATAGGAATTAATGCAAGCAATATTTTAGTCCATGGGATTCCTTTTTTATCAATAATTTTATTTAACTCTTCAAGAGGGGGAATTGTTTCTGGATTATCTAGGTATTTGTTTATGCCTGGCTGGTGGCCCGCACCTACAACGGCAACAACCTTATCCTCTGGAATTCTTAAAAGGCTTCCCGCAAGGTAAGCGTCTCTTTCATGAACCAGTACTTCATAGATTCCCGGCGCTTCATCTTTAAACATTTCAAGCAAATCGTCAAGTTTGTCGGGATTTTTCAATTCTTCAATGTCGATTTCCTCATCATCCGTATCGGTGGCTAATATTCCATATAGGAATTTAATTTTATCAATGAATGACATTTTATTTAATGCACGCTCTAATGTGGTGTTAATGTTACGGTCAATTAAAGCTATTGGAATTCCCAAATCCTCTGCAGCTTCGATTGCACCAATCATTTCTGAACCTGGGGCAACATCCACTTCAGCACCGATTTTTGACTGGAAGTAACTCAATATTGTTGTAACTAAAAATAACCCGACTTTGTTTTCTTTAATGATTTTTGTAACGGATATTGTATCGTCTTCTTCTATTCCGTTCATTCTGTTCTTGATTTTAGTGTATCTTGCAAAATCAAGCTCAATAGCTACTCTGTCAGGTTGTATTTCATAAATTGTATCTTTTACTTCATCAACACTTTCAGCAGATACATGGGCTGTTCCAATAATTGTTAGGCATTCACGTTTCATTAATAAAACACTCTTTAAAAAATTATCAATAAGTAATTTATTAATTACCCTTATTTAAAGTTAATCTTATTTATCCTATTATCCCTATATATTCCAACATTTTTTGAGGAATTTTTGTATAAACTGTATCCGATATCTTTTTCATAGCCCAGATTTTTCAGTTTGTTTCCGGATGTTGATTCGTAAAATGCCTTTTTGACGGCATCATAATCTCTGCTTGCCAAAATTGCGGATTTTGCATATTCACTTATTTCACATTCGCCGCATCTTTTTGAGATTTCATATATAATCTCACCTGAAGCAAGAAAGTCTTCAATTGCAAATTTTCCCCAAACGCCGGCCATTACCAAATCGATATGTGTATCGGCAAGTTCTCTGCTGGCTTGAGCAACGGATTTGGCATTGTTCAGACATCCGATAAGCACAGTTGATTTCATATTCTCAAGTATTCTGGTGCCGTTACTTGTAGTCAGTATTAATGTGTTGGAATCGCAATTGAATTCATTCAGGGCATTTGGTGAGTTTCCTATATCGAAACCATCTATTTTAGCACCTTTGCGTTCCCCTGCAATAACGCCTCCAGTTTCATCTCTGAGTTTAAAAGCATCTTCTGGACTGAAACATGGGATAATCTGGTTGAACTTATCCAAAGCAGCTGTTATTGTAGTGCTTGCCCTTAAAACATCAACCATTATTGAAACGTCACTACTTATACTTTCCTCAAAACTCAATGTCACTTTCATAGTTTAGTATATATTAACGTGCTTTATATAATATTATAGTATGAGAATTGTCACGACACCAATGTGTGAGGAAGTTGTAAAACTTGCAGGCATTAAAGAGTATAAGGTAAATAAAAATCCTGATTTGGAAGATGGGGATTTGGCGATATTGCTTTCTGAAAGCAAAGTTAAGATGGATAGCTTGGCTATTAAGTTAAACACTCCAAAACAATTGTTTGACAGTATAAAAGAGGTTTCTAAATTAACAAGTCATGAATTGGATGATGATGAGATTCTAGTATTTTTCAATGAATATAAAATAGCTTTAAAATATTTGAAAAATCATGAAAACACTCATGTCAAAGTTAAGGTCCTGTCAAACTTTTTAAAAGATATTGTAGTAAATATCGGATTTGAAATAACTGACGACAATTATGATTATGTTATCTATCCGGATTATTTGAAAGGTAATGTTTTAAATGAAAATTCCCGATGTGTAGAAATTCCGTCACACACTTTTGTTTCTAAAAATCCTTTTGAAAGAATCGAGACAAGATATGGGATTTTGGAAAAATTAATATAGATATAAATTGAAAAATTATTATTACTATAGACTTATTGTGAGAGTATTAAAATGTATGAAACATTAATTTTTACTGGTGGAGTTCACAAAAGTGAAGAGATTAAGGAATTAATTGAAGATTTGGGAGGTTTCATTCTTCAAGAAAATATTATACAGATGGAATTGGTAGTGAATATGGCGATTCCATTAGATGATGTAAGTAAAATTGAAGAGAAATCTAAAGAATTATTGGCCGAATTAAGTGTGGCACCAATGGCAGGTTCTGAAATAGCTATTGTATCACCTACACTTGCAAGACATCACTTGCCTCATGCCGCTTGTGATATTTCTGAGTATTTGCGTGAATACGGTGCAAAGGACAATATGATAGGTCTTGCAAGAGGTGACGGTAAAGGAACTTCCGGAATTTCCGAAGAAGAAAAGCAATTGATTGAAGAACATGATATAGCTGTTTTTGCACTTGGAAGCTTTGAAACCTGCATTAAAACAAAATCATTTTTATATGATGATATAGACATTCCGGTAATCGTAACTGGGGCGCCGGACATTCCTGTCGAGGAACTTCCTGGAGCAGATGCTTATGTTGGTGGTCTTGGAAGAATCCCTAGAAGGTTAAGAAGAGGTCCGGATATTAGGGCATTGGAAAAACTGGTTGAAACCATTGAAGAAATTTTAAATAATAAAAAACGTGAAATGAATTTAGATCCACCGCTTGTACCTTCAATTGTTGTTAAAAATGCAATTGAAAATCAAATTCCTGAAATTAAAGATGTTATCTCTCCAGCACCAGTCACTACTCAACTCGATGGTGTTCGTGTAAAAATTAATTATGATAAATATCATGAATTAATTGAAAATATCGTTGTTAATGGTCAAAAATTATCAGAAATTGCTGATATTAAAAAATCTAAAATGTATGATTATATTTTAGTTAAAATCAATAGTGAAAGTTCTCTTATTGAGAACTGAACTCTCTTTTTTTAAAGCATTCTCATTCCGAAGAAATTGATTGCATCCACCAGGTCATTAAAGTCTTCCAGTTCTCTTTCGATTACATTTTCATCTGTCATATCGATGCTTAATTCACCATCTACTGTTAATGTATCTGGGCCACGTCCTATAACGCGTTCAATTCCATCAGCACTTAAGATTCTCTCGGCATCAATCTGGTGAACAAATGATCGGCCCGGTAAAATCACGGCCTGCTTTATTTCACTTAAGTCAAGGGATTTTAAATCTTCTTTTGTAATGAGGCATGCTATTTCTTTTTCAACTGCAACGACATTGACGCTATCGACTTTAAGCTTGTCAAAGATGTTTTGTATATATGGTGCAGCTATTTTTGAGGTAATTAATGTAGCTTCACCTGTTACGGGTTTGATGAACTGCAGAAATATTTCATTTTCATCCCTTGCTATTGCAAATGGTCCGCCTGTTTCGGGATCATACAGTGGTGTTCCTGTTATTCTAAAATTGTATTCTTTATTCAAATCTTTAACCAATTGTGCGAACTCTTCTACAGGTTGGGATTCATGTCCTTTTAGGATAGGTTCATTTCCAAGTATTAATCCTTCATTAAAAGTATTGGCAAATCTCATTAAAATAAATCCTTTTGCACCCCAGTTTTCCAAATCATCACATGTTTGTCTTAAGACATCTCCGTCATTAACGCCAGGTATTATAACGCTTGCGCCTGTTAGTTTGATGTTTTCGCAGAATATTCTGCATGCATTTAATGCTTCTTCGGGGTGTTTGTCTCGAACCCATTGCTGTCTGAGTTTGGCATCTGTTGAAAAAACGGTGAATGTGGCTTCTTCAACCCCATTATTTATTAATCTTGAAGCTATGTCTCTGTCAGTTATTCCTTTACCGCAGCTGTATCCCAGATGTGATTTTATGGAAAATTGATTAAATTGTGCAGTTAATGACTCTAAATGGGGATAGCAGCTTATGTCTCCTCCTCCACTGATATCAGCTATTATTTCTCCCTGTGCCATATTCATCATAATTGTGTTTTGAACTGTGTTCATCACTTCAAATGGACTTTTAAATTCACTTTGGGCATCAGCCACTCCTTTGGAGCATCGTTCACATCCAATTTTATTTGGAAGACAGTGTGCACAGCCAAAAACTTTAATTTCTTTCACCTTTCTGAAGTAACAGTATTTGCAAAAACCGTTACAGTCTTTTCCAGGTATTCCTCCAACATCCGCTACTACATGCATAGTTTTAAATTTTGTGTTTATTATTATATAAATGGATTGTCAATTAAAAGTATTAAAAAAAGTATTATTTATTACTTGAATTAAAAAAAGTATTAATTTCTTAAATTTAATGGTTTAATAAAACCAGTTTTATTTATGTTTAAAAGTTAAATATACCATATTATTTTTGATTTTTTCATGGTTTAAATTAAGAATTGTTTGTTGTATCTGATTTATTTTCTTTAAATTAATTTTCAAAAGTATTACTTTTGGGTATTTTTTTCTTAAATCAAAATTATCATATTATTCTTTATAAACTTTTCTAAAAATTTCTAGGGGTAATATTTATATTATATCTTAATTAAAGATAAATTTGTATACCATATAGCTGGCTATTTGCAAAAACTTGCTTTGTAGCTTATACTCAATTTGGTAAAAAAAGTTTTACCATTGGAAGTGGTATATTAGTTAAACTCTATTTATTTAGGAGGGAAAAAATGGCAAAGTTTGATGATAAAATCGATTTATTCGATGATAGAGGCAATGAAATTGCA
>CACYVR010000001.1:60304-138782 GCA_902777885.1 uncultured Methanobrevibacter sp. | reverse complement strand
CCGAGGTACTATGCGGCGGCAGGTGCCTCGGGTTTTTTATGCTTGGGCAGCGGATTACTTTGCGGGGTAAGGTATTTCGGGATCCTAGGTATTTGGCGGTGCAGAATGTGTTTTGAAAAAAATACTTTGCAATGCAAGGTATTTTTATTTCAGCGGAACGCGGCATTGATAGGGCGTCGCCCGCGTTCCGCCGAACAAAGGGGATACCTCGGAATCCGAGGTATCTTGCCCGCCAATTATCGGAAGTTGCTAAAATATTCCGCGTGAGCCTTTACCGTTTCGGAGAAGAACTCGTCGATGAACTCCGTTAGCTCTTTCCGTTTCTGCTTTGTACCGTCTCCATACTCAGCAAGCATATCAAGAAACAAATTGTAAGTGCTTGTTGCAATTCTCTCCATGATTTCTGTTTTTTCTTTTGCTGTCATTTTGATGACCACCTTTCTTTACTTTACTATATTATATCACTTTTACTATTGTTTGTCAAGAGGTTTTTGAAAAAAATTTTTTATTTTTTTGGGGCGACGGTTAAGCCGCCCCTTTGTTTTTTAGAAAAAGATTTCGAAATCGTCAAGCGGGATCGTCTATCTCAACATAGAGGAGCAATCCCCTAATCATAAATATGTCATGACCATCCTCAAAAAATCTTTTTTCTGCATTATCCTTGCAAAAGTTGATAAAGTCACTGACTTCCTCTGTCCAGCCCCAGAATGTGAGCCAGCCTGCGCGCTCGCCGATCTTGGTTACTGTGACATTCTCCATGTTAAT
Source organism: uncultured Methanobrevibacter sp. (assembly GCA_902777885.1). Classification (GTDB taxonomy): domain Archaea; phylum Methanobacteriota; class Methanobacteria; order Methanobacteriales; family Methanobacteriaceae; genus Methanocatella. The sequence goes on along the minus strand of CACYVR010000001.1, from coordinate 138,017 downwards.
ATCGAATACGCGGGTAAGAGCCTCTGTCATTTTGTCCATTGTCATCATAATTGTTACCACCTTGTTTAATATTCAGGGTTTCCGTTCCCTGTGATTATATAATATCACATCTTAAGAAAAAAGTCAAGCGGATAACACTGAAATATTGCACAAACTTTAGACGAAATTTTTGTGCAAGTTGCTATTTTTCGGGATTTTCGGCGAAATGCACAAAAATTTTCAACCTTGAGAATAAAATTTGTGCAATGTGCACAAATTTTAGCAACGGCGCGCCTCCTTTGAATGTTGTCGTGGGCGCGCCGCTCAGAAACCATAAGTATTTAGGATTCCTAAGCATTTCCGCCGAAAAATATTCAAGAGCTGGGATGTTTTGTCTTGTAAGGTATTCTCAATAAACAATAATTAAGCAGAAAAAGCCCTTAGAGGGCTTTTAATGCTTCCATCATAGGTATCTTTGCTCTAAAGTAGGCATTTATCGTCTGATCGCCTTTACTCTCCCACTCCTCACGGTTTGCGCGGGCATCATCAACAAGGATATCGCCGTTATGGTAGTAGCTCGCTTTGCTTACCGCCTTTGTCACTATGTGAATCTTCTCACTGTTGGCATAGGGGAAGTGACGGCTCAGCCATTCCATTTTTGCGGCTCTTGCCTTTTCGAGGTTGCTCTCGTCAGCATAGGAGATAATGCCAATGTCATAACCTCTTGCTTTAAGTGCGGCTATCGTCGCACTCATTTCGTTCACCTTATACAGCGTTCTGCACTCAGTGTAAACCGAGCAATCGCCGCTTTCAAGTCTTTCAGCGAAACCCTTGATGAAGAAAAGGGCTGCGAGTGTGCCGTCCATATCGAAGTAAACTGTTTTGCTCATAGTAGTAACCACCTTGTATCAGTATTGTGAGGTCTTACCTCTCCCTCACTATATACATTATAGCACATACGCCCGCCAATGTCAACAAAATATTGCACAAACTTTAGGCGAAATTTTTGTGCAGAATGCCGAAATTTCGGGAAAAATCCTCTGTTTTGGGAATGAGGATATTTTTGTTTACAAAATACCTTACACGGCAAGGTATTTTGAAGCTCGGGCCGGCGCCTCCTGCTGTGGAGGTATGCGGTCGGCGCCGGCCCGGGCAATCCTAAATACCTTGCGTTCCTAAGCATTCGCTGTCCGCGATATTTGCCGCTGCCCAATACTTTGCGAACCGAGGTATCCGCTGCCGCTCAGTATTTAGAATCGCAAGGTATTGCCGCACACGAATACCTCGGTTCGCAAAGTATATTCATCACTTACTATTGCAGGTGATAGATACTTTGCGAACCGAGGTATTGTTATTTTTAATGATTTAGATTTGCGAATAATGTTGTGTAGTGATTAGTTAGCTCTGTGAGGTATTCCCGTGTTAAAGATGCTATGCCTTGTAAGGTATCATCATCATCGTGATAGTCGGTGTAGTCAGCTATTATCATATTAAAGATATCATCATACGCCGCTATTAAGTCATCCTTAAGATTCTGCTTTGCTGTTATATCGAGTTCCCGCATATTATCATCTCCTATTGTTTTTGTTGGGGGAATACCTCGGGTTTCGAGGTATTCCCGTTTTTTGTTATTACTCAATGTGATCATTGTAAATTGCAATTGTCATTTCCTTAAAATCCACAATAAGGTCAAACTCATTGTACTGCTGATAAAGCTCTTTCAGCTCTTCCATTGTGTCAATGTGTATTTCTTCCATTGCCTCGTATGTGCTTGCTAAAACTACCGTAAACTTCATTGTGTTTACCACCTTTCTTTATTGTATCTATATTATATCACATCTTTTTGCTTTTGTCAATAGGTTTTGAAAAAAATTTTGTACAAATCAGATTGGATTATTTTGTTGACTTTGACGAAGAGGGCTTGCGCCCTCAACGTCTTGTTTCATAGTGTATGAGGTTTAATGCGTCTAATGCACCATACCACTTGTTATGCTTGCGCCAATGTTTAGCAAATGTAATCGCCGTGTCGTGATCTGTAAATTCCTTGCGGAGTTTACCGCCCTTTAAATGTTTCGTTTCTATTGTGCTAACCTCAAATACATAGATAACTTTCATTGTGTTTACCACCTTTCTTTATTGTATCTATATTATAACACATCTTTTTGCTTTTGTCAATAGGTTTTTTAAAAAAATTAAAAAAAATTTAAAAGGGCTTGCGCCCTTTTAAGTTTCCCATATTTCCATTAAATTATTTTTGAGTTTTTTAAACTCGCTCGCTTTTGTGCCAAGCGTTCCAATTATGTTACAAATCAGCCCACCAATAAGTATTTTTGAAAACGTAAACAAATTAGCCTTAAAGAAAAAGTTTGCAAAGAAAAGAACGACCGCGGAACAGATACAACCTATTAAATAAGTAAGACCTGCACCAACGAGAACGACCAGAGAAATTGCGATAACCTTTTTTACTGTTTTCATAATAAAACCACCTTTTAACTATTTTGTGTACCTCTTGAGTACATTATCATTATATCATCTTTGCGGCGATTTGTCAATAGATTTTAAAAAAATTTTTTATTTTTTTATGGGCGTTGCGTTGTGGTTTAACGCAACGCCCCTAATACTCAATGCGTTAACATAGCAAGGATAACTAAAAGTGCATCCTCACCCATTTCAGCGATAAAGCTAAGTATCTTTCTTACCGCCTTCATTATTTGCGTATCATACTTTTCACATATTTTCATCAAGCAAATATAACCAAAACAAATACCAATGAAAATAAGCACCTTAGCAAACCAATGAAAAGAACCAAACATAATTTTAACCACCTTTCTTTTTTGTAATCACTCTTGATTACATTATTTATTATACACTATTTTTTTTAATTTTACAATTGGTAAATTGCACAAACTTGATTTATTTTTTTGTGCAAAATTATGTTCGATTGTAATGTAAAAGAAAAGCAGGGATTTTTAATCCCCGCTTACCTTTTTTATTCCTTTAATCATTTTTTTCATTAGTATCTGCAATGACTTGTAGTTATCCTCACTATATTCTAAGTCTTTATAATCCTCCCAACATTCAATATAAAAGCTTGTTGCTTTCCTCAGTTCATACTTTACGCTTAAAGTCTCTTGTTGTGCATTTCTTAAATCAATCTTCAGCATTTCAAGCTCTCTCTGTACTCTCTCAAGTTCCGTCATTTTTAACTACCACCTTTTTTTTATTTGGGGTGTTCTCTCGTCACCCTCTATTATATATTATACTCATATTTCGGAAAAAGTCAATATAAAAATAAAAAAAATTTTGCACAAATTAAACGCTGATTTTTTGTGCATTTTGCTATTGCGGCAGCGGCAAAGAAAAAAGGGCTTGCGCCCCCTTTCTTTAAAGCACTCTGTAAACCGTTGTGCGGTCAACTCTGAACGCGCTCCCGTCTTTTTCAATGTACTCCCATGAACAACTGTAACAGTCATCTCCCGCACATTCATTCAAGAGTTTAACAAGTTCAGCGACTGAAACGGGAACGAGCGTTCTTTCCGTTATTACCTCAACCGCTCTGTATCTAATAAGCGTATCAACCGATACTGCCGAAATAGCGTCAAGTCTATTTCTTGTAAGTTCCTCACCAGCGTGCATATCGTGGAGTGTTTCAATTGCTTTTCTTGTTCTTTCTGCCATTGCCATGTTTAATTACCACCTTTTTTTATTTTTGGGCTTTCCTTAACCCTGTGATTATAGTATAGCAGGTATTCCTGTTTTTGTCAATAGGTTTTTTAAAAAAATAAAAAAAATTTTTGCAAGTTTTAAATTTCAATCCTGCAAAAATTTTTCTCCGATATACTATACAATCCGATATATTGGTTAGTGGAGCCTAACCTTAAGTTAGTTGTACTTAATGATTAGTGGCAACTAACCAATATATCGGATTGTATAGTATTGAGCAGCGGCAAGTGTTCGCTTTAGTGCTTTAAAGCGTTAACACTTTATCGTGCTAAAGTATTAAATCGAACAAATGTTCGATTGATATATACTTTAGCACTTTAGCATATTAAAGCGGCAGCAGTAAAAAATAAAAGCGGCATTTCTGCCGCTTTTCTTATTCTTTTTTGTATTTCCTCATTCTTTCCGCTCTTTTCTGTAAGTAGCTTATTGTGTTAATACCCGTATGAATTGCCGCCCTCAACTTAAAAGCTTTAAATTCATCCTCCTCTTTTTCCGCTATTGTTTCAAGATCTGTAAGAATGTTGAAAAGCTCATTGATGTATTCACCGTTGATGTCATTTCTTGCGTTTTCTATTGCCTGCATTGCCATTTCAATCGTTACGTTTTTCTTTTATTTGGGTTTTCATTCACCCTACAATGATATAATACCATACTTTGTTCTATTTGTCAATACGTTTTTGAAAATTTTTTCAATTTTTTTTAAAAAAATACAAGCGGTATTTTTAACCGCTTGTAATATTCAGTTATTAGAATATCATGGATATTAACCACATAAACGCTTTAAATCTGAATACACGCTCCAAGATTGCTAAACCTGTACTTGCGAATATTATCATTGTTACGATCGCCATTCTTATTCTTATTCTTGTTTCCTTACTCATGCTTTTTATTTGGGTTTTCATTCACCCTACAATGATATAATACCATACTTTGTTCTATTTGTCAATACGTTTTTGAAAATTTTTTCAATTTTTTTTAAAAAAGCAATATGCACAAAAAGCCGCTGCCTTTTTGTGCATATTGCCAAAATTAAAAAAAATGCAAAAACATCTTGCATTTTTCTCATTATATAGTATAATAATAGTGTCGGAAGGACAAAAAATTAAAAAAAGGTGGTTATCAAAATGATGAAAAAGTTCTTTGAGGTAATAATGGATTGGTTTGAGGATTACGGTATATACGATATGGATGAACTTGTAATATCAGCTGAGGGTAATGAATTTCATGTTTATTCACATGACCTTGATGTATGTGAGGTGTTTGCAATGGTTGACGGCTCACCTGAATGGGTACGATCTGAATAATATTAAAAAGGCGAGGATATTTTCCCCGCCTCCTATTTTTGTCTCTTACATACCTTACAACGCAAGATATTCGCGCGAGGGAATTATTTTTGTTTTTTCTATTGTTAAAGTGACGCGAATATCTTGCGTTGTAAGGTATTGGGCAGCGGCAAATATTCACTTTAGTGTTTTAAAGCATTAACACTTTATCACGCTAAAGCATTAAAGCGAACAAATGTTCGATTAGCATACGCTTTTTCGCTTTAATGCACTAAAGCGGCAGCGGCTCTTTACGCAAGTTATTAAGTCAATATACAAATTGCACAAAAATTATGTTCGAAAAAAACCTCCGTCAAAATGCACAAAAAAGGTTACAAAAAGTTTTCCACATATTACAGAGTTGTAACCTTTTTTGTGCATTTTGACGGAGGTTTTTCACAGGGCAGCGGCATTGTGCAAAGTGCTGAAAATAGTTACAATGTTGTTACCTTTGTAACTTTTAAAAAATTACATTTATTACAATTTTGTAACTTTTTTCTCTGTTTTGCACAAAAATAGGCAGCGGAAAGGCATTTTTTTGTGCATTTTGCACAAAAATAGTTACAATTTTGTAATAAGTTACAGTTTTGTAACATTTCAGGAGTTACAAAGCTGTAACCATTTTTGTGCAAAATGCACAAAAAATCTCCTATGAGATTTTTTGTGCAAAATGACGGAGCGTCCTCCACCCACCCACCCGCGGACGCTCCGATGATCTATTTCCGCACATTTTTCTCATCTACTAATTTTTAATTTTAGGAAAAATATATTTATATGTCTAATGCTGTTTTGCTCTTGATTATTTCTTCATATAACTAATGTTGTACAACCTCGAATCGAAGCCATTGACTCCGACTCTTTACGATGTTATCCTTTATAGTATGCCTTGAGTATCTTATAGCATAGATCAGCATTCTCTTTAGCATTTATGGAATCATCATTTGAGAAACCATTCATTGCTGCTTTTATTAAGTCAGATACTGACACAAAAGATAACAACATCTGTAATGCTGCTGCATCATTAAGATTGTTGTTCAACATTAGTTCTTTCTCCTTTCTTTATTATCTATATATATTATAACATATATTATATATGTTGTCAATATGTTGTATCTATTGTTATTGTGTATGTTATTGTATATGTATGTGTTGTTGTGTATATATGTTATTGTTGTGTGTCTTATTATATGTGTCTTTGTGCATTGTATGTATTGTTGTTATTATGTTTATTGTGTTGTTGTGTTGTGTATCTTTACTGTTGTTGTGCTTATGTGTGTGTATCTATGTGTTGTTGTGTATATATGTATATGCTTATGTATATGTGTATATTATTGTATGTACTATATGTATTATTATATATGTTATTGTATATATGTATGTGCTATTATATGTATGTATGTTATGCTGTTGTATTGTTATTGTATATGTTGCTGTGCATATGCATATTATTGTATATATTGTTGTATGTATATATGCTTATCATATATATGTATTATTGTTGTTATATGTATATGTCTATGCATTGTTATTATTATGCTGTTGTGTATGGTTATATATGTGTATATGTTATTATTGTTATGTGTTGTAAATATTATGTGTTATATATGTATTGTTGTGTTGTTGTTTGTTTATCTTTGTGCGTTGTTGTGTTATGTATATGTCTGTTATGTGTGGCTTTGTACGTTTGTATAAGTGTTATGTGCATAACAAGAGAAGAAGAAAAAAGTAAGTGTGCGCAGGTAACTGCTTTAGTGCATTGTGTAAGCAAGTATTGCCGCAAAAATTTGACCAGTTTCTATACTCCTTATATTTCTTCTTCTCTTGTTCTTCTGTGCTAATATTATGTATTACTCTTGTGTTTGCGCGACCTTAGCTTTGTTATTCTTTGTCCTCGATATGTTTATTACAAAACAAGATTCGCGCGTCTCCTTTAACCATTATGTATATAGCTTCTTTCATTTTAAATAATTATCTAAAACTTTAAATGTTTTATTTAATTATTATGAACGGCATACATTAATTATATATTCTATCTTTACGATACATCTTTGTAGCTTAACTATTGTGTGCATATTTATTATACAAACTTTTATTTATTTATTTTATGGCAGCGGCAAGGATGATAAGAAAATATTTTGTATTAATTTGAGATAAATATTGTCGAGTAAATATGTGGAGGATGTGTGTTCAATGCGCACGTATTTTGTCCCCGGGTCCTAGGCGAATGGAGCCAAAAATTTTTCTTATTCTAAAGTCGGTATACCGGGGGTATATTTTGGGATAAATAATTTGAAATTTGTAAAATTTTGTTTTACCACGCCAATTTTCTCACCAAATATTTTTTTGATTTCAAAAGACGAAACATCATTTTCTCACCAAATATTTTTTTGATTTCAAAAGACGAAACACTATTCTCTCACTAAGCAATAATGCCCTAACTAAAAAATACATTAAATGAATTTGACATTTGTCAAATTTTTTGGTATAATAAATCATATAAGGTGAAGTAATGAAAGGAGGGAAAACCGAAAATGTCCGAAGAAAATCCTATAAAATTAGACTACACTATTACTGATCCCACTAAGAGAAAAAAGCTTGTTGATAAAATTTTAGCAGAAAATCCAAACCCCTCCAAGCGTTATTTAGAAATTTTATCAGATTATATTGTAACAGCAATGAGTTCAGAAGAAAAGAAAGAAAAGAAAATTTTAACAGACAATAGAATGGTAACAATCAATAAGCGCGAAACCTCTTATCAAGGATTAGTAGCAAAGCTTGAAAATGGCGAAGACGGTTTATACCATATGATGGGCGGCAATGATAAAAATATAATTTTAACGCCTAAAATTTCAATATCACAAAAAGATATAGATGCCAATCCTTATTTATTACAGGTACGACAAGAAATAGAAAGACTTAAAAAATTAGAACAAAATGCGGTGGGCAAAGATAAGTACATCCTTAAGAAAGCTATTATAGAAAAATCGCAAGACCAGTATGTAATAAAAAATTCCACTCTCCAGCCAGTGTATGCGCAAAAAGCAATTAAATCTGAATTTAAAATAGATCTCAGCGAAGATTACTACATTGACAAAAATGGCGACATTCAAAGTAACGGTCTTGTTACCCTACTTAATCAGCAGCACATATCAACAATGCTTTGCAATTATTCTTTATTAAAGCAACAATGCGGGAACATCGATACGGACCTTACAGACCTAATGAATGAGCTCGACAAACTCATTGACCAAACTCTTAAAGAATATTACCCATTTTATTATGACCTTCTTTGGTATAAAATAGATGGTGTTAAAAATGCGGACATCCGCATAGCACTTGAGAAGAAATATGGTTACACCTATTCTGTTGAATATCTATCTGCCCTATGGCGCCAAAAAATTCCAAAACTCCTCGCGGAACAAGCACAAGAAAATGCTTTACTTTGGTACTATACCGAAAAAGAGCGCGGACATTGGAAACGCTGTTCTCGATGCGGCGAAGTCAAACTAGCTCACAGTCGTTTCTTTTCGCGCAATAAAACATCATCTGATGGCTGGTATAGTGTATGCAAGTGCTGCCGCAATAAAAAGAAGAAGTGATTGGGCAAGAGTGATTAATGCTATTGCAATCCGCATCTAAAATAACCAAAGGAGATGATATTATGCCATATTGCCAAAAATGTAAAAAAACATTAAAAGATGTACAATTTTATACATACAAAAATGGTGAAAAAACTGAATTATGTAAAAAGTGCTTAACAATGCACGTTGACCCATATAAACCAGATACTTTTCTCTGGATACTTGAAAAGATGGACGTCCCATGGTTGCCGTGGGAGTGGGACCCCTTGCTTGCGCGAGCAGCTGCCCGAGGCGGCCAGTATGCAACTGGTTCCGCAATTATGGGTAAATACCTTGGAAAAATGCGGCTCGGCCAATGGGGAAAAATGGGTTGGGCAGATACAGAAGCCGAAAACGAAAAAAGACGTAAGTTAACAGAAGATTATGTCAAAGTTCATGGAGAAGAATCTCTAGATAAAGAATCCCTTCATCAAAAATATATTGATGGTGAAATCTCAGAAGCTCAATATAAAACAATGCTTCCTGCGGAAGCACCAGCTCCACCGCCCCCTTCACCAAAAGATGCTCTAGAAGAGCCAGATGATCCCTTTAAAGAAAACGCATTTCTTGATGATATAGAAAGTCCCGCCGCGCAATTAACAAAAGAAGATAAAATATATCTTGCAATGAAGTGGGGTCGAAACTATCATGCAGACCAATGGGTAGCTCTTGAAAAAAAATATAATGATATGCTTAATTCTTTTGATGTTCAAGATGCAGATACTAAAGAGAATTTGCTTATGTTATGTAAGACATGGCTTAAAATGAATGAGTCGATCGACATTGGCGATATAGATGGTTATCAAAAATTATGTAGAGTTGCAGATAGCATTAGAAAATCATGCAAATTTACAGCTGTACAAAATAAAGAGGAAAAAAGTGATTTTGTTGATTGTGTTGGTCAACTTGTTGCCTATTGTGAAAAAGAGGGTGGAAAAATTCCTCGGTTTGATATTTCTATACCTCTTGATGTTATTGATAAAGAAATTCAAGATCAAAAAGACTATATAAAAGCCTTGATATATGAAGATAAATCATTGGCTCAACAAATAGAAACTTATTTAAAAAAGCGTGAATTAGCTGACGCGGAGGCTAGGAAAAAGCTTATGGAAAGAGCAGGCATAAAAGAAAATCAAGATTTACAAGTAGAAGATTATCTTGATAAACTTGATTTGATTGAAAATGAGCATGAGCATGATCTAGCAATACAGAATAGTAATTTTACTGAAAGTGAGGAAGATGAAGATGGCTTTAACGGATTTAATGGCACTTTCAGAGAAGTATGAACAAAAAATAGGAATGTCTGAGGAAAGACTGCGAGAACAACTTTCTCCCCTAAGAGATTTGATAAGTTTTTTTAGAGAATATCCAGATCTTTTTGTTGATTTTATGAAAGGTAAAAAAAATACTTTTAAATTTTATTATTATCAAAGAGTTTTTTTGCGGGAGGTAGCAAGACATAGATATGTCTATGCTACTTTTCCAAGAGCTTTCAGTAAATCTTTTCTTTCTGTATTAGTATTAATGTTGCGGGCAGTTTTGTTTCCTGGCTGTCATTTATTTGTAACAACAGGTGGAAAAGAGCAAGCTTCAAGTATTACATTATCAAAGGTAGAGGAGTTATGTAAACTGTTGCCTTTTTTAGAGCATGAAATTAATTGGGAACGAGGACAAACAAGAAAAACAAAAGATGATGTATGTTATATTTTTAAAAATGGTTCAAAAATAGATATACTTGCTGCAAAAGAAAGCTCAAGAGGACAAAGAAGACATTCTGGATTAATGGAAGAGTGCATTCTTATAGATCAAACGGCTTTAAATGAAATTATTATCCCTAGACCAAGAAGGTTGTGGGGCCTAGTTGCGTGAGCAATTAGTGCATGAACGGTGTGAACCCATTAGTCATGGGGTGTAATGAAAATTGCTAACGGTTCTGGGAGACCGTGCCAAGCTCCTTTATGGAGAAGGTGTAGAGACTATCCAGAGGAGAAAAACGTCTGGTTAGGGCTGAAATGACTACAGCTCGAAGCGCACCGCAACTTTTTAAACTCTTGGACAAAGTTATATAAAAATTTTATTTTCAAAATTATTTATAATAGAAGGTATGTTAATACCGGTATTATCTAACGAAAGAAGATGAAATTATGGAACTTTGGAAAAAAATTATTATTGATGAAAAAGAAACGAATTATAGTATTTCCTCTCTTGGAAGAGTAAGAAATGATATTACTAATAAAATATTGTCACAAAGAATTCAACAAGGATATAAACATGTAACACTATCCCTCGGAAAAGGTAAACAAAAAGGATGTCGTGTACATAGGCTAGTTGCTATAGCTTTTATTCCAAATGTTGATAACAAGCCTTTTGTAAATCACATTGACTGTGACAGAAGTAACAATAATATAGAAAATCTTGAATGGGTAACGCCAAAAGAAAATTCTCAAAAAGCTGTTGCGGAAGGTAAATTTTTAAACAGTTCTCGATTAAAGGCTGTTATTCAGTATGATTTAAATGGAAATAAAATAAGAACTTTTGAAAGTGCGGCTGAAGCGGCTCGACAGTTACAATTACAATCTTCAAAGATTAGTGATTGTTGCAGACGAATTCGCCATAGGACAGGAGATTTTCAATGGAGATATGCTGATGAAGAATGTTTACAGCTTCCTCCGATGGAAAAGAAAAATCGCCCTGGAACAAAAGTAGCAAGATGTGATGATGATTTAAATATTCTTCAAGTATATAGTTCTTACAAAGAAGCCGCTAGAGATGTTAATGGAACATATCAAGCAATAGCTGCAATTTGTGGAGGAAAAACTATAAATATTCATCATAAAGGTTGGAGATGGAAAAAAGTTGATGATATAGTCCAAGATGAAAAATCTTGACAACAAACGTTAATAGAAACCTTCCCGATGGTACAACAGATCCAAAAGAAATTGTTAATAAAAGTCAAGTATATATAACAACGGCTGGCTGGAAATCTACGTTTGCGTATTCAAAATTGATTGAGCTTTTGATTCAATCTATTTTAGACCCTCAAGAAGTAATGATTGCAGGTGGTACTTATGAAACCCCTGTGCTAGAAGGGCTTCTTGATGAAGATTTCGTAAATCAATTAAAATTACAGGATACTTATAATGAAGACTCTTTTGAACGAGAATATATGTCTAGGTGGAGCGGAGATGTTGCAAATGCATTTTTCTCAGCGGAAAAATTTGATAGATATAGAGTATTGAAACAACCAGAATATGAATATAGTGGGAGATCTTCAAAGTCTGCTTATTATGTACTTGGTGTTGACGTTGGACGTTTTGATTGTACAACAGAAGTAATTGTATGGAAAGTGACGCCTCAACCCCAAGGACCTGCAATTAAATCTTTAGTTAATATATATACTCTTTCAGCAGAGCATTTTGAAGATCAAGCGATTAATTTAAAAAGATTATATTATAAATATAAGGCACACAAGATCGCTATTGATGCAAATGGTGTCGGAGCTGGTCTTGTAGATTATTTAGTAAAAACTCAAGTTGATCCAGAGACAAATGAATCACTGCCACCTTTTGGCGTTGAAAATGATGAAAAAGGTGAGTATAAACGTTTTAGGACAAATGACACGGAAGAAGATGCATTATTTTTAATAAAGGCAAATGCACCTTTAAACACTGAAATGTATGCTTATGCAAAAGTTCAAATGATAAATGGTAAAATAAAAATGTTAATTGATGAATCTCAGGCAAAAGCAACATTAATGAGTACAAAAGCAGGACAAGCTATGACAATAGACCAACGTAATTCATATCTTAAGCCATATGTTTTGACAACTATTCTGAGAGAACAGCTTTTAAATCTTGCGCAAGAAAATGAAGGTTTAAATATCATTTTGAAGCAAGTTTCAAAAACAATCAAAAAAGATAAGTTTTCTGCTTTTTGTTATGGACTTTATTATATTAAACAATATGAAGATTCTAAGAAAAAGCGAAAGAAAGTAAGATTTTCTGATTATATGTTTTATACATAATCGGACAAAAATAAGCATTTCTCTTTCTCTTGTTTTGAAAATAAGAGAAAGAGATCTGCAAAAAAGAGGTGATTATATTGAGGGCTTCAAGAGCAGAAATAAAAATAGAAGATATATTAAAAATGTCTGATTTAAATTTTCAAGAGGAATACTCTTTTCCAGATTTAGTTTCTAATAATGGACGTCCTCTTCGATAGCTTTGATTTTGCAATCTTTGATGACGACGGAAATCTAGATTTTTTAATCGAATATAATGGTATTCAGCATTATGAACCTAAAAGCAAATTTGGTGGAGTGTCCGGTTTACATAAACAACAATATAATGATAATATGAAAAAGCGTTACTGTGAAAAGCACAATATTCCTCTTGTTATTATTCCTTATACGGAAGAACATTTAATTTCTTATGATTATATAATGAAAGCCGCTGGATACTGAAAGGGGTGAAACAAAAATGGAAGAGCCAGAATTAAAAGTAATGACCAAAGAAGAGCGTCAGGCATATATCCATAGCAAGAGTTTTGATTTATTTGATACTGGAGATATGGTTGGCGGCGATAACACTAAATTTAGAAAAATAAAAGTTGGTCCAAAGATGCTTGAAGATGCTACAGTTAATTTGGGAACTTATAAAAAGATAAATTCACGGCTTGGTGATAAGATTGAAGTTATGCGCGCAATGAACAACGGAGATATCGTAACAATGCGTGAAATATCAGAGTTCTTCTTTAAAACAAGTGGTATTTATTCTCGTCTTTGCAAATATATGGCATATTTATATAGATATGATTGGGTAATTACACCTTACACAATGGAAGAAGATACTAATATAGAAAAAGTTTTAAAGAGTTTCTATAAAGCTCTCAATCGTTTTGATAATTTTGGTGTTAAAGAGTTTTGTCAAGATGTCGCTCTAAAAGTTGTAAAAAGAGGCTGTTATTATGGCTATGTGGTTGATGATGGTAATACTGTTGGTGTACAGGAATTGCCACCAAATTATTGTCGTTCAAGATATAGCGTAAATAATAAGCCAGCAGTCGAGTTTAATATGAAATTTTTTGATGAACAATTTAGAAATAGTGAACTAAGAAGAAAAGTGCTAAAATTGTTTCCAAAAGAATTTGAAAAAGGATATCGACTTTATAAAAAGAATAAACTTATAGATGAAATGCATCAAGGAAATGGATGGTATCTTCTTGATATTAATAATGCTATTAAGTTTAATCTTGGAGATGCAGATTATCCGCCTTTTATCTCAGTAATTCCTGCAATTATTGATTTGGATGACGCACAAAATCTAGATAAACAAAAGGCTGCACAAAAATTGCTTAAAATTATTATTCAAAAGTTGCCTTTGAATAAAGATAATGAAATGGTATTTGACCCTGATGAAGCAAGAGATATTCACAATAATGCGGTACGTATGCTGGGCCGCGCAATTGGCGTTGATGTATTGACTACTTTTGCGGACGTTGAAGTTGCAGATACTGATTCTTCTGGTACCCAAACTGCAACTGATGAGCTAGAGCGTCGTGAAAGAACAGTATATAATGAAGCCGGTGTTTCACAGATGCAATTTAATACAGATGGTAATATTGCTCTTGAAAAAAGTATTCTTAATGATGAAGCCACTATGTATGGACTTGTATTACAATTACAGAATTTTTTAGATGTGCTATTGAGACCTTTTAATAAGCCGCCCAAGAAAATGAATATAAGAGCACAAATTTTGCCAACCACTATTTATAATTATAAAGATATGGCAAAACAATTTAAAGAGATGACCTCACTTGGCTTCTCAAAAATGAGACCAATGATTGCTCTTGGGCAATCACAAAGTTCTATTCTTGCAGATGCTTATTTTGAGAATCAAGTTCTACAGCTTTACAATATTCTTATTCCGCCGCTCAGCACTAATGTCATGAATGGTGATACACTGTTGAATCTTGGACAGGGTGGCGATACGACTGGAAAAACACAGCAACAAGAAAAAGAAGGAAACAAAGATGGCGAAGGCGCAGGAAGGCCTGAATTAGAAGATGATAAAAAATCAGAGAAGACAATACAAAATAAAGAAGCCCAAAGCTAAATTTGGACACGTTTTGTTAATGTGTTTTTTAAGATTTTTAAATACAATAGATAAGTTGAAAAGGAGGACTTGAACTATGCATCAATCTGTTGCAACAATTAAGTCTCCAGAATTTATCAATCTTCAACCTCTTGAAATAAATCCTTTAATGAGTTCTTGTGACATTAAAGTTTTATATGTTGGACAAAACCGAAACCATAGCTATATTACTAAAGAAGTGGCTTCTGATATGGCAAAAACATTGCGCGGAGCACCGATTGTTGGATATTATCGTGCTGATGCAGCGGATTTCGGCGATCATGGTGATCAACTAATTATAGACGGAAATGGGATTCAATTTAATTGTTTAACTCGTCCTTATGGCTTTGTATCACCTGATGCCCGCGTTTGGTTCCAAGAATTTGAAGATACAGATGATTTTGGACATAAAATTGTAAGAGAATATCTTATGACTACAGGCTATCTTTGGACTGGACAATTTGAAGAGGCTCGTAGAGTAATTGAAAAAGGTAATAATCAATCTATGGAGTTAGATGGTGATTCTATTGATGGATATTGGAGCACTGATTCTACTTCTGGGATAGATTTCTTTATTATAAATGATGCAACGTTTTCAAAAATATGTTTATTAGGCGAAGACGTTGAGCCATGCTTTGAGGGGGCTAGTGTGACAGCTCCAATGGTAAGTAAAACTTTTTCAAAAAATGAAAATGATTTTAAAACTACCTTATATAGCATGATGAAAGAATTAAAATATGCTTTAGAAAGGAGAAGTGACACTATGGAAACAGATGTAACAATTGAGCAGCTTTCAACTGAAGATGCTGTTATTGAATCTGATACAGTTACAACAACTGCTACTATTGAAGAACCAGAAGCTGATTTTAAAAAGGCTGACAATGAAGAGAAAAAAGAAGATCAGCCAGAAGAAAAGAAAGATGATGGCGGAGATGACGCAGAAAAAGATGATTCTAAAGAAGAAGATGCTGAAAAAAAGAAAAAGGAATTTTCTAATGAAGAGTCTGAGGAATCTGCAAAAGTAGATTATCAAGTTGAATTTGAAAAAGTTTCAAAAGCTTTTAATGAATTGAAAACTCAATATGATAATATAACTAAAATTTCTGAACAATATAAGAAAGAAATTGAGCGTCTTATAGAGTTTAAAAAGCAAATTGATAATAAAGAAAAAGATGCTTTGATTGAGAAGTTCTATATGCTTGCTGATGAAGATAAAGCGGATGTGATTGCTAATAAAGAAAAATATACGCTTGATGAAATTGAAGCAAAACTTTCTGTAATTTGTTTTAGAAAAAAGGTCAACTTTGATTTAGAAACAAATGATAAAAATGAAAATAAAGTAGAAGATAATAATGCTGACATCACAGCTTATAGACTTTCTGACGATGAGTGTGCTGTTCCTGCTTGGATAAAAGCAGTTTTAGCTACGCAAAATAAACAATAATTTAAGGGAGGAAAAAAGAAATGGCAACTACATTAAACAGAATTGGCTTTGGCCAAGTAGAGCCTAATCAGCTTTCTGCTATTAAAACTGGTCAGATTTATGCTAGTCTGCCTCTTGCAACAGATGTTAACTTGCTTCAAAATGGTGAGTTTATGTTTTATAACTATCGTGAAGGCGCAGTAACTGGTCAGGATACTAATGGTACGGCTCCAGAGCCATATTTGGTATATAATGAAATTAAAATTTATGAAGATTGGCTATCTTACAAAGATTTTGCTATGATGCGTGTTGGAGATAACTATGTTACCAATCCTGCAATGATTGGCAGACTTACATCCGCAAATACCGATGGTACAACGTATGGCGGCGGTTCAACGACAACAGGTGCACCTAATACACCATCTGTAATTCCGCCTTCTACACCTTATGCTCCTGGTGACATTGGTATTAATCCTACACATACAGAATATCCTTATAGAATGGATGGAATTGCTCCTCGTTTACTTAAGACGAATGTTGGAGATATTTTCACAACGAATATGCTCAAAGATGGCGATACATATTCAGTAGGTGAGATTGTAGCGCCAGAGTACAATTCAACAAGAAAGACTATGGAACTTTCTAAAACTGGTGATACAACTCTTATGAAGTGGGTAATCGTAAAAGAGTATACAATGCCCGATGGACAGCCTGGATTTAAGATTCAGAGAATTGCGTAATAAAAGGAAGGTGAACGAATATGGCATTAGCAATAAATGATATTATTGAATTAGGTAAAGTCGTTGCTAGAGCAGACCGTAAAACAGCTACGGCGTTCAGCTTCAATGGTCAAAATTTGACTTATTCAGCTGCAAATGAAACATTCCGCGCTGAGCTTAAGGAGTTGGCTTCTGACTATAGAACCTATAAACGTAATCAGAATGAAATTTTCCAGATTATGGAAGAGATTATTGAAGAAGTATTCCCACAGAAAGTATTCGAGCAATATGGTCAGTTTGCTGAAATTAAGACTTTTGCTCAGGGCACAAAGCCTATCTTTACACAGAAAATTACTCAGGCTTCTCGCAGACGTGCAAAGCAGTTCATTGGAAAAGTCGGTTTGGCTGGTATCTACGAAGTGTTCAAGCTTGATGGTAAAAGCTATGAAGTTACAATGAACGCTATTGGTGGAGCAGCTCAAATTGGCTTTGAAGAGTTCCTCGATGGCAGGGTAGATCTTGCAGATGTGCTTGATATCGTTATGGAGGGTATGGATGAGTGCATTTATGTTGAGATTGAAAAACAACTCTTTGGTGCTATTGGTAACATTCAGCCTACAAATGTTGTTTCAGTAAATAACTTTGATGAGGTTAAGATGGATTCACTTCTTGCAATTGCTGATTCTTACGGCGCAAAAGCAGATATTTATTGTACGTTTGAGTTTGCTGCAACAATGGTTCCTGCACAGGGTTGGGTTTCTGATAGAATGAGAGATGAGAGATGGAACAATGGTTACTTTGCTAACTATAAAGGGCACAGAGTTATTGTTCTTCCCCAGTCTTTTGAAGATGAGACTAATCAGACAAAGGTTATTGATCCTCGTTTTGCTTATATCTTTGCTTCTGGCGTAGAAAAGCCTGTTAAGATCGCATTTGAAGGCGGCACAATCGTTGATGAATATGTTGGTTATGATCGTTCAAGAGAAGTTCAGGTTTATAAGAAGGTTGGCGTAAGAGCTATCTTCTCGAATGACTTCTGTGTATATGATAACTATAGCTTAACAAGATAATGATAGATACAACTTTACAGGGAGATTAAAGTTTTAATCTCCCTGTACTCAAAAGAGATAAAGGAGAAAAAATATGGAACAGATTATATCGAAAAGAACTATAGTACCAATTCAAAATAGAAATCGTGGTACTACTTGTTATACTCTTCCAAATGGAATAAAAAGAGAATTCGCGCCAGGGCAAACACGCAACATTGATGTTGATGAATTAAAAGAACTTGCAATGACTCCTGGCGGAGAATATGCTTTATTAAATTATTTTATTATTAATGATACCGATGCATTGTCTGCATTGCAGATTGAAACAGAGCCAGAGTACTTTTACACGGAAACGGAAGTAAGAAAACTTCTTACGGAAGGAAGTCTAGATCAGCTTGAAGATTGTCTTAATTTTGCGCCAGATGGCGTTATTGAATTAATAAAAAAAGTTAGTGTTGAGACAGAACTTCCAGATATGAGAAAAAGAAAATTGATTACTTCTAAAATTGGTTTTAATATAGATAATGCAATTACGGTTAATGAGATAATGAATGAAGATGATAACAAGTCAGATGAAAAAACTGTAAAACCAGTTCGGAAAGCAAAGGCGATCGAAACTGCCCCTGCGAGAAAAGCAGAACCTGTTACCGCAAAATCGAAGTATACAAGATTAGATAAGTAATTAACGGGAGGAGGATTCCAATGTCAGATACGACCTCTTTCTCTGAAATATATGAAGTATTTTTTTCTAAAATTACTGATGATATGTATATGGAATTAGAACGCGAGGATACTGAAAAATTAGTTGGTGAACTTTTTGTAAACGCGCTCCATTGGTTTGAATTTCCGCGTGTAGATATTTACGATTATGATAGTGATACATCATCATATAATATATCTTTAAGTAAAGAAGAAATTAATATTATAGCACACTATATGATTGTTGAATGGCTTGGTCAACAATTAGCTAGTGTTGAAAATACAAGAATGAAATATAGTGGCTCAGATTTTGAATTCACTTCACAGGCTAACCATATGCAAAAATTACAGTCTATGAAGAAAGATTGGGAACGAATTGGCTTTCATTTACAACGACTATATAAACGTCGTGAAAAAGATAATGAAGGAAAAGTTGTTCCAACAATGAGTCATTTAATGGAGCCTTATGGTTTTGAAGAACGGGCTTACACTCGAAGACCAAGCGGTTAAGAGTTATTTGGTTAGGTTAACTAATCAAATTTATAAATTACTACCAAGCCGAGAAGAGGGCGCGGATTGGCAATGGCCCCTCTCAATAGTAATTGAAGAAATTATGGGAATGAAAGAAATCTTTATTAGTCATCAGGATAAATTACTTTCTGTTTTATGTAAATTAGAAGGAATGAAATCCCTTAATGATGAAGAAGATTTTGCGTTATATCGTAGAACAGTTTTTGAGTGTTTGAGTATTGTGAATGAGGTGGCTGCGGATGTTAACAGATAATATGAATTTGCGGCTAAATTATATGGGTGGAGCAAGACAGCAGGATCGAATGAATGAAGATAAACTTCGAACCTTAAAAAAGGCTTTATTGTATTCCTACCAAGCAATCACGTTGGAAAATGAACAAGGCGAATATTATAGAGCTTTGTTAAATCCAGATAAACTTAAAAATGACTACGACCAAAAGACACTTTCAATCCCGTTTAATGATATATGTTTAAACCAAGAGCGAGTTGGAACTACGACACAAGGATTACAGTCTACCAAAATTTCAACAGGTCAAGTTTTTAGAAACGTAGATAATGATACTTATTGGTTAATTTATTTGCGGAACCTGGAAGAAACTGCTTACTTCCGTGCAGAGGTAAGACGATGCAAAGAAGAAGTTGAAATTAATGGACATAAATATAAAGTTTATGTGCGTGGGCCAGTTGAAACTAAAATAAACTGGAATCAAAAGAAGGGTGACAACTGGAACAACCTTAATTATAGTTTGCTTATGTATATTACAGAAAATGAAGAAACACGAGAATTTTTCCATAGGTTCTCTAAAATTAAAGTTAGAGGTAAGCCTTATGAATGCCAAGTGCAAGATTCATTTGCGGCAGATGATATAATTGAAGTTGTTCTGCTTGAAACTTACGATAATCCGCTTGAAGAGGAGGAGGGTATCCCCGCAGTTGAATTAATTCAGCCCGAGGAGGGACAGCCTTATATTGATGGTGAATCATATGTTGGACCATATTCTATTAATGAATATGAAATAGTTGGACTTGCGCAAGGTGGAACTTGGAGTAAAGATTCAAATAATGTAAAGATTACCGCCAGCGGAGATAAAATTCAAGTAGAAATTTTAACAGGAAAATCTTTTAAATTTAACTTGTCTTATACTCTTGATTCAGAGGTAATTACAAAAACAATTATTGTTGAATCTTTTTAAGGAGTGAAAGGATAAATGATTGATTTAACACAAAAATGTAAATCATCTTTTCTTTCTTGTGAAAAAGATACAGAAGAAATTCTTTATAAATTATTTATTAAAAGTAGACAATATAGTGAGTCTTTAAAGAGATTATTATTAATTCCAAATAAG
Organism: uncultured Methanobrevibacter sp.; assembly: GCA_902777885.1. Classification (GTDB taxonomy): domain Archaea; phylum Methanobacteriota; class Methanobacteria; order Methanobacteriales; family Methanobacteriaceae; genus Methanocatella. The sequence continues at coordinate 117,475 of CACYVR010000001.1, read as the reverse complement.
GATTGTTTGTCAAATACGGAAAATGAAGAATATAAGAAAATAGTTGCGCAAGCAGATTTAAAATATTTGCGCGAAAATGGGTACTTAAAGCTTGAACCAAAGATTAGGATGCCTGAGCATGAAGATAAAAAATCTTATATTATTATATCATTTGATAATTTTACACCAAGTGGAAATCCAGAATTTAGAGATTGTATTGTTACTTTTGATATTATATGTCATATTGATACGTGGGATATTGGTAACTATCAGTTACGCCCGCTAAAAATATGTGGATATATAGATGGACTATTGGAAAAAACTCGACTTTCTGGAATTGGAACTTTTCAATTCATGGGATGCAGTGAATTAATTCTTAATCAAGATTTGGCTGGTTATACTTTAATGTATGCGGCTGTTCATGGCTCTGATGATTTAATTGAAAGAGATGGGCCTATTCCAGAGCGTATATATAAATGATTGATCCCTTTATTCTTAATTCAAAGATTGACATTCCCTTTGTGGGTGCGCAGGTTTCAGTCCATCAGCCTTCATTAGAAGAAATTGCTTATATTGGCGGACAGGATATTTTATTCCCAGGCTGTGAATTATTAAGAATTTCTAAAGATATCCTAAATGAGAATGACAAAGTTGATTTAGAGAACATTACAAACTTTGATATATTAATGCAAATAATTTCGATGCCTTCGCCAGAGTTAAAAAAACCAATAGAAAGCGCAAAAATGGTGTTAGAAATTTTATTTCCGCAATATGAGGTAGAATGGAAACCACCATTTGAAATTAGTCTTACTAAAGAATTTTTTAAAACATCAATTAATCGTAATAATTATGATGAATTAAGAGATATTTTTTCTGAAATTTTTTGTTTAAATCGCGGCGGTGAAACACATGATTATAATCCTAGTGGTGAACTAAGCCGCAGAATTGTAGAAAAATTAAAAGAAAGACAAAAAAAATTGGCGGAAATACGAGGTAATTCTGAAAAAAGTTCTATTTTTGATAGATATATGTCAATTCTTTCTGTTGGTTTACAAAAAAATAAAAATGAACTAATAAAATATTCAGTTTATCAATTATTTGATGAATTTGAAAGGTATCAAGCAAAAGTTGCTTATGATATCTATGTTCAAGCAAAAATGGCGGGAGCAAAAGATATTGAAGATGTTGATAATTGGATGAAAGATTTGCATCAATCATCCAATGGCAACGAAGAATATATATAAGGAGCGAATGTTTATGCCTATTGCTCAAGAGCATAAAAACATTTTAGCATCTCAGAGTGCTAATAAAACTCTTCCAGAGTGGGTTGAGTATTTTAATAATGAATATACCAAGAATCAAATTTATAGTTATTGCTATAATAATGGTTATGACATAAAAAAACTTTGTGCAGAAGAAAAATCTAAGATACAATCTAAAAATGCAAGAAAATATCATATCAATCAAGATTTTTTTAAAACTTGGTCACGAGATATGGCTTATATTTTAGGCTATTGGTGGGCAGATGGTTGTATTTATAAAGGGCAAATGTTTGATATAACAACGCACGCAAAAGATAAATATATTTTAAAGAGAATGGCGGAGAAGTTACAATATGAAGGCCCGATTCAAGATTATGTAAATCGTCAAGCTTATCGTATTAATTTTAGTTGTGTTGTTATTTATAGGGATATAGTTGCTCTTGGTGGATCTGAAAGAAAAAGTTTTACAGCAGTTTTTCCTAGCGTGCCAAAAGAATTTTTACCAGATTTTATTAGAGGTTATTTTGATGGAGATGGAAGTGTTTGGTTCGTTAAGGGCGGCCCGCGTATTAATTCAAAATTTTGTTCTGGCAGCAAAGATTTTTTATTAAAATTATGGGATATATTAAAGCAAGAAGCTGGAATCGAAGGTGGTAACTTACATCTTTGTAATGCTTCATGCTATGAATTAATTTTTGGTAAAAGAGACTCCATTAAATTAGGAAAATTTATGTATAAAGAAAATCCTGAATTATTTTTACTAAGAAAAAAAGATAAATTTAAGGATTTTTTAAATAAATAGTAAAATATAAGGAGGATAAACTAATATGAAATTTGGTATGAATAGCTTGTACCGATATACCCTATCCCAATACCATGGGGGTACATATTAATTATGTGCTAACGGGGGTAAAATCCCGTGTCATGGCTTTATAGCCGCGATGTAGAGACTAAAAGACTTAATAGTTTTGGTAGGCTTGCTATTGGTACGCAAGTCCAAACGGGTATATATAAACCTTAGAGTTTATATGAGAGATAGTCCATAATTATATATAATTATGAAGAGAATGTACTAATGTGGTTTTCCGTGCCACATCAAGACAGACCATTGGTAATATGACTTTTGAAAAAGGCCAGCCGGTTCTTTATATCGATTCAGCAAAAACTTCAACTCTTGAAGGTGCAGCTACTTCTGTATATGCTACAGGTGGCCGTGGAAATGCTAGGCTTATTACTTGGGAAGGGGAAAAAACTTTAACTTTTACAGTTGAAGATGCTCTCCTTTCTCCTCTTGGCTTTTCAATTCTTTCTGGCGCAGGCCTTTTTAATGAGAATGGTCAAGATGTTCATGTTCATCAAACGGTTATCGGAAATATAGAAACAGCTTCTGGAACAACGGTCGCCATTGAATATTATAGAAAAACCAACCCCAGTACAGATGTATATGAATATACTCGCTTTTCACCAAACACAGAGACTATCGAATATCTTGATTATCTTGGTGCAGAAAGTAATGCAGACTATCTTACAGATGCTAATGTTTTGCCAACTGCAAATGCAAGTAGTGCACAGTATGTACGATTAACAAAAACAATCGCAGAGAATACTGCATATATAGATGTTGAAGATGCAATCGGGACAGCTGAAATTTGTGATAAGGCACCAATTTATTTGTCCGTTTTAAAGGATGGATCAATAGTTGATAAATTATCTGTTAGCTCAATTGATGGCGCTAAGATTAAAATTTCTGGATCCCCTGCTCAATATATGACTGGTGATTATACAGTGGTAGCAGATTTTTATATTTTAAAGAAAGAAAATGTTGCTATGGAATTACAAATTGATGCAGAGAATTTTGCAGGAACTTATTATGTTGAAGCAGATACTCTTGTAAGAAAACAAAGTTCTGGAAAAGACTGTCCTGCGATTTTAACAATTCCTTTAGTAAAGATTCAATCTAATTTTACTTTTACAATGGCATCTAGTGGTGACCCGAGTACATTTACTTTTACAATGGATGCTATGCCTGCATATACATATTTTAATAAAAAGAACAAAGTATTATGTACTTTACAAATTATTGACGAAGAGCAATCTGAAACAAAAAGAGATGCTGTTATGAGACATGGTTCAGAATATGACCATGCAGGTTTTAATAATTAATAATTAAATAAACTTATTATTGCGGAGGTGGCGGCCAATAGGCTGTTACTTCCGCTTTTTTACATGGGGGTGAATAATTAGTGGCAAATTTTAATAATAAAAGTGCTCTAGGAAATTATGTACATTTAAACTTTAATAATTATTTTCAGTATGGAATAGGAAGAGAAAAAAAGGAAAATATTGATACAGCATTATATGAAAAAGCACGGACATATATAAAAAAACAAATAGAACAAGATAAACTAGAACCAGATACAATAACTTCGTTTGAGAGCAATATAAATGATCTATTGTCTAAATCTGCATATCGCAAAGAAAGAGTGGCGATTCAAAATTATTTAAAACAAATGATCGCAGAAGAAATAAAGTATAAAATTGACGAATATAAGCCTGGACAATCAAAAACAGAAAAAAATAAAATAACTCAAGCAGATATTGATGAACAAAAAAAACGAGTTGAACTTTTTAAAAGAAAAATTCATAGGCAAAGAAATTTGATACATGAGGAAACATTGATTGCTTTTAGGAAGAAAAAAAAAGCTATATTGAAACATATAAAAGCAATTAAAAAAGGTGAGGGATTAACTAAAACTAAACTTATAAATTTAAATAACAATTTAATTGATGAAAAAGAAGGTTTATTTACAATTATTAAAAATGCTTATTCCGAATCAAAAAGAAATGAAAATAAAAATTTTATTTACAAAGAGTTAGTAAAACTTCAACGGGATTTTGAGAAAGAATTAAGTAATTTAGAGAAAAATACCATTATAACTATGAAGAGTAATAATAATATTGTAAATATATTAGATAAAATGGATATGCTGTTGGAACAACTAAATATTATTACAACATTGAGTTTTTATAAAGGTCAGTTTGGAGAATATGCTGTTGCTTTAGCGATTTTACATTTCATGAAGACAGAGGGATCAGTATCAACACTTTTAAAAAAAGCAATGACAGAAGGCGTAAAGGGTGGACAAAGGACTCAATGGCAATTTAAAGAAGAATATGCTATTGGTTTAAAAGATAGTGATTTTTTTGAAACTCAGGATAAAGTAGATGTTCAATATAATACTTTTGAAGAAGATAAAGAATCAATTAATCAACAAATTAGAGCCTCTGTAAAAAATGTTACTGAATCAACAATAAAAATCCAAGGTATGGATCTTCTATCACTTTTAATTAGTTTAAATAATCAAGTAAAACATTATGGAACATATTTTTTGAATTTTTTAAATTCATCTCAATATAAATATTACGTTGGCTATTTTGAATTGATACAACAGTACGCTGCATATGTTGCTTTAGCTAAAGGAAACCCCTTAAAAGAAGATGTAAAAGCAGCAAATATATTTGTAGTAATGCATGTTAATGACACAATGTCAAATGCAAAAGTATATTCTACTTCTAATTTATTATTAAATGAAATGGAACGTTTTTCTTTTTCCTCTCCAATGGATGCAATAACAAAGCTTCATACTGAAATGAAAGAATCTTATCAAAGAGTTGGCGGGCCAGTGAATAGTGTTAAAGATGCTTATATTCGTATCTCAAATATTAATAATAAATTACGAACTATACAATTTAAAGTAACCTTTCACGAATAAGATTTGACATCTTAAAAATTTTTTGATATAATTAGATAAAGGGTTAAATAAAAAGTGAAAAAGGAGTTAGATAAATATGGAAAATGAGATTACATCTCTTTATACGCAGTATAAAGATGTAGATACAAAATATAAAAAGACTTTTAAAACTATCACTTGGCGCGCGGATGAAATAAAAATATCAGATTATCTTCCTATTGATGAAAAGATTGCGTTAATTGATATAGCTCTTCAAAAGTCAATGTACAATGGAATGGTTCATCCGCTCCAACTTAAAAAGTATTATGAGCTTGGTTTAGTTTATATGTATTCTGATATCACTTTTTCAGAAGAAGATAGAACTGATGAAGCAAAAATCTATGATGAACTTTATGCGAGCGGTTTGCTTAATGAGATTATAAAAAATATTCCCGCAAAAGAAATACAGATTCTTGCGGAAATGCTTAAAGAAACTAAGGTTGCTATTGAAAAGCATAAGGTTAGTGCAGTTGGAATAATTGAAACACTTATTCAAACACTTACGGAAGAAATTCCAAATATTATGGATCAGATTAATCAGCTATCTCCAGAAAAAGCTGCTAAGCTATTGGAAATGATTGCACAACAAGTACCAAATCAAACAGAATAAATTAATCCGTTTAAGTCTATTATCATTGTATAATGATAATAGACTTTTTTATTTTACTGTAAAAACACAAGGAGGAAAAGGATATGGCGAATAGTGGTCGTTTTGAATATACCATTGGCTTTAAGACTGATGATAGTGGATTAAAACAAGCAAGAAAAGCTTTGCAAGAAATTCAAAATTTATCTTTAAAACCAGAAACTGGTAGTAAAGAAATTACTGAATATAATAGTAAAATTCTTGACGCAAAGGAATCTGCTAGTAAATTAGAAGCAGCACTTACTAATGCTTTTAATATAAAAATGGGTTCTACAAGTGTACAAGCATTGAATCAAGAATTAAAAAAATTAAATTTAAATGATATTTACACAAAAATGAAAGCGATCGGGCCGGAGGGTGAATCAGCTTTTAATAAAATAGCTTTACAAGCTATGCAAACAAATTTACAAATAAAAAAGAGCAATACTTTACTTGATAAATTTGGAAAAACATTATGGCGTAACTTTGAATGGTTAATTTCTGGTAACTTAATACATACTGTTACAGGTGTTTTTACCAAAGCATATGGATATACTAAAAACTTAGATGAATCATTAAATAATATTCGTATTGTTACTGGAAAAGGCGCAGATGAAATGGAGCGTTTTGGAAAAGAGGCGCAAGAAACTGCCGCAAAGCTAGGTAAGGGCACAACAGATATCACTAACGCTTCTTTGATTTTCTATCAACAAGGTCTTGATAAAGCAGAAGTTGATGAGCGTACAGAGGTTGCAACAAAATTAGCAAATGTTTCACAACAATCAGCAGAAACAACCGCTGACCAATTAACTGCAGTTTGGAACGGTTTCCAGGCGGGAACAGATGAGCTGGAACACTATGCTGATGTAATGACGGCAATTGCCGCAAATACAGCATCAAGTTCATCAGAATTAGCAGGTGCTATATCTAAAGTATCATCAGTAGCGCATACAACTGGCGTAGACATGGAGCAACTTTCCGCAATGATTTCAACAGTTATTTCTGTTACAAGAGATAGTCCAGAAACAGTTGGTACTGCATTTAAAACAATATTCGCGCGAATGGATGACTTAGTTGAAGATGGTACAGATGAGTTTGGTGTTTCTCTTGGTAGAGTATCCTCTCATTTAAAAGCAATGGGTATTGAAATTCTTAACGAAGATGGTTCATTGCGAGATTTAGGAAATACATTAACGGAAACTGGAGAAAAATGGAAATCTTATAGTAGAGAACAACAAGTTGCTATTGCTGAGCAAATGGGTGGTAAGCGTCAATGGAACCAAGTTATTGCATTATTCGATAACTGGGATAAATATAAAGATGCATTAGATGTTGCAAAAGATTCAACTGGCGCATTACAAGAGCAACAAGATATTTATATGGAGTCGACCAAAGCACACCTACAAGCTGTTAAAACAGCTTGGGAGGGCGTTTATGGAGAAATGATGACAGCTGATAATATAAATACCGTTGTAGATGCTTTTACTAAAGTATTAAATACAGTAGAAAACTTTATAAAAGGTGTTGGTGGCATTCAGCCAATTTTATTAGCTGTTAGTTCTTTAATGGTAAAATCTTTTTCTGGAAATATAGCTCAAGGAATGTTAAATGCTGTTGATAATTTTAAGGCTATGAAATATAATGCAGCAGAAATGAGAGCCAGCCAAGAATTAACTACACAATTTCATATAAAAGATAACGCGTTATTGGATGAATTAGTTCCTCAATATAATAAATTGTTACAAATGAAAAAAAGTTTATCTGAAGCAGATATTAAACGTTTTAAAGCATATGCAGAAGAAAGAGAAGCATTAAATCATCGTTCAAAAAAATTAAGCGAAATTTTAGAAAAAGAAGAGAAAGTAGTTTCTAAATATAAAACATTAAATGACCTTTATAATAAAAATAATAAAGAAATAGATAAAGTTGATTTAGAGCAAATTAATAATAGAAAAGAAACAGGAGAAGTATTACAACAAGGACAAGCTTATAATCAATCATTAGTTTTAGACCAATCCTTAATAGATAATACTCTTGAAGGTACCGCAGAAAAACGTTTAGAAAATATTAATCAAAAAATTAATTTAATTGAAAAAGAAAAACAAGCCTTACAGGAGAAAATAAAAATTGAAACAGACCCAGAAGTTATCCAATCTTTACAATCTGAGATTGATAAATTTAATAATGTACAAACTGTTTTAGATAGTGCAAGTGAAAAAATGGAAAAGCTTATGAATGGCACTTCTATAACAGAACAAGAAATGAATGATCTTGGAGATGCTCTTTATTCAGCTGGTGGACAATTAGATAGGGTAAAATTTAAAGATTTAGCTGATTCAATTATGAATTCTGGAAAAGCTTTAGGACAATTTAGTCAAAACCTCAATAATCTTCAACATGTGACTGAAGCGGGTGAACAGCAAATTCATAATATTATTGGTACATTTGGTGAAATGGAAAAAGAAGAGGCCTTAACGTCTGAACAAACACAAAAATTGAAATTGATGTATCAAGATCTTTTAAAAATTTTACAGGAAAATCCAAATATGTCACTTCAAGAAATGAGAGAGGAATTTGAAAAAACAGCTCAAAAAGCTGGAGAAGTTGGCGGAGAAATGGTTCAAGATATGGACTTACTTCTTGGTAACATTCCTAAACAAGCACGGTCTTCTTTAAATGAAGTTAATAGAGAAACAGAGCTATGGAAAGATGAATTTCAAAATATTCTTAATTCAGTTAACTTTAAAAATGTGGTACAAAATGTTACTAGAGCCATATCTGCAACTGGTCAATTAGCATCTGGTATCCAAATGATAAATAATCTTCCATCAATTTGGAATAATATGGATATTAGCACTGGAGAAAAAGTAACACAAACCATTACCTCTTCCACAGCGGCGTTAGGTATGCTATTAGGAGGCTTATCTACTTTCATTCCTTTGTTGGGGAAAATTGCGACAAATTTACTTGTTAATATTGCATTAGAAAAGTTAAAAACACAAACAGATGAAGCATTGGTAGCAGCCCAAATAAAAAAACAAGTGGCATTAAAAGCATTATTAGAGAAAAAAGAAAAAAGTGTAATTGTTAATGGAGTAGAATGTACAAGTATTGAAGCTGTAGTGGCTGAATATCACAAAGAAACAGCTGCAATTATGGCTGATAGTAAGGTAAAAGCAATTAATATAGGGTTGACTACCATGTTAACAGCAGCTGCGATTGCATTGGTAGCTATAATAATTAGTGTGGCTGTAAAAACATTAATTGCTGTTAATAATTTTAATCAACAAACAGAATCTATGAAAAAAGCTGCTGAAACGAGTAAAAAGATTATTGAAAAAAACAATGAAATTATAAAACAAGCAGAAGAAATAAAAAAAGTTCAAAAAAGTTGGGAAGAACTTTGGGATTCATATAAAGAAGGAAAAACTGTTACTGATGATATGAAAACTTCTACTTCAGAATTAGTTGATATGCTAGAAGATAACGTTGATGGTCCGCTTCATTACGCTGAAAATATTGCAAATTTAACTGGCAATTATAAAAATTTAAATGAACAAATTAAACAATTTTTAGAATTAAATAATATAGAATATGAAGATGCATTAGAGGGTAATGCTGCGGCATCTGTATCAGCAATAGCAAATGAAGAAAGATCAAATGTAAGAAGTAACATGACAAATAGCCAAAAAAAATTAGCTGATGAAGACCCTATAACACAGTTTATTGGTGGATTACAGGAGACTTTTTCATGGAAAAATGCATCAAATGCGTTGCATGATTATGTAAGATCTTTTGCGACAACCGCCGCAGGAATAGTTTTTGGTATCGCTGGTAGTACAGTTGTTTCTTCTTTAATACCAGAAAAAAGTCCCTCTGATAAAGCAGGTCATTTCTCCTCTACATCAACGGGTTTAAAAGCTAAAGAAGATGATCCATTATTGCAACAATATAAAGCAATGTATGGAGATTCAAACGTTTGGTTAGAAAATGGAGAAATTTATGTTGATTATGAGATAGGCTATCAAAAAAAATCTGATGCAAAAATTGTAGACACAATGGTTAAAGAAAGACAGCTTATTAAAGATCAATTAAAAGATGCAGAAAAAGGAACAGATGAGTATATCGAATTAGAAGGCCGTTTAAAAACCTTTGATGAAAAATTAGCAGATTACGATAAGCAACTTCAAGATAGACGAAATAATGCTGTAAAACGAATTTCTGTTTCTGATTTTCAGAATCTATATGTTTTTGACGATAGTTTATCTGATAAAACATTGGAAACTAAAATAAGAACCGCAAAGAAGGAATATGAAGAATTTATCAAAAAAATATGGATTGAAGAGGGCTATGATTTTACCGATGAAGAATTAAAAAATGCTGTAAATGCTAATTTTAAAGATATGTTCCCAGATAGCGCAGATATTATTGCTAAAGGTGAACAAACTATTACTACAGTTGATAATCAAGTAAATACTATAAAAGAAAAATTAGCTGCTGCAATAGGCGAAGAGTCTGAAGATGTAACTTTTACTGAAAAAGGTTTAGATATTTTTAAACAAAAAATAGCAAAAAGAATGAATATATCGAGAGAAGAATTAGAAAAAAGTTATGATTTTTCAGATGTAGACGGCAATCTTTTATTAAAACTTTTTACTGGAGAAGCAACTCCTGAAGAATTTAAACAGGCTATTGATCAAGCTTTTATGCCTCCTCAATCTATTACAGATTTTTCATTAGATTTAAAAGGGCTTGGGAATGATTTTGAAGAGATTAGTAAGAAAATTAATGAAGGAGATTTAAATGGTAATAATGCTGGAGAAAATAAAGCTTTTGGAGAAATGCAAGGGCAACTTCAGGAATTATTAGCAATTTTTCCAGAGAATGAAGAATTAGCAGAACGCATTAAAATTTTTAACGATACCACAAAAATGGGGACAAAAGAATATGCTGATAATTTGAAGTGGCTTCAAAATTATATAAATGATTCTCCTGTCGATGCATTAAATAAAAAAATTGATAATGTTGTAGAAAAATGGCAAGCATATTCTAAAAATTATGAATTAACAGGAAAATTAAATTTAGATGCTAATGAATTTGAAAATGATTTAGAAAAAATATTAGATGCAGATAGACAGATTAATATTGAAGTAAAAGCGAAAATTGATTCTAATATTGAAGAAATAAAGACTAAATTTGATAATGCATCTTCTGCTTTTGGAAAAATTGGAGAAGGTTTTACCATTGCCGCAGATGATTTAAATGCATTACAAGCAGTAATGGATGCTACAGATTTTCAAAAATTATTAGATAGTGCAACTGTTGCTGCAGATGGTCAAATTCAATTAAATGAAAACGTTGTTAATTCAGCAATTGAAGCTGCAAAAAAACAAATTGATACTGAATATGAGTTACAAGATCAAAAATTAGCAGTACAACAACAAATTCTTGAAGCAAAAGATGCTGTATATCAGCAAATGAAAGATGAAATTAAAGCAAAAAAGGAACAGAATGCAGGAAAGGTATTATTAGAAGAAGATTTAAATGAATTAATGAATCAATTATCTGCTGATTCAGAACGATTAAAATTAATGAACGAAGATCAGGCACAAATAGCTTCTGATGACATTAAGAAAAAAGATTTAGCTGCTTACGCTTCTTTTTATAGTGAAGTCGATGCAATGGATGCAGAATGGAATGATAATAGAACTAAACGTTTAGGCGGAGCAGATATAGCAGGAAAAGATTTTACAAAAGACTATCAAAATTTTGATTTATATGATAAGCATCCAGAATATACAAAGCATAATGAAGCTGACGGATATGTTACCTTTGAAATGGTACAAGATGATACAATGTCAAAAGATAAAGTAGATGCATATTTACAAAAATTATGGGACGATGTTGATTCAAATCAAGCTGCTAATCAAGAAGATATAGAGGCCATAAAAGTGCAGAGGAACTTTTTAAAAGTAAAAAGAGAATCTGCTACGAAAAGTTGGGATGGATTATTAAAATCTTTTCAAAAGACTACGGATGCAACAAAAGATAATACCGATGCCACAAAAGATAACGCGGAAGCTCAGCAAGAATTGGTTGATTTATTAAATGAAGAAATTGACGCTTATCATGACCTAAACAATGAATTAAAAATACTTGGAATAAGATTAGATAAAGTCAAAAAACAGCAATCTAAATTAGTTGATCAAGATTTAAAAAATAATTTAAGTAAACAGATTGACATATTAAATCAGTACATGGAAACTGATCAAAGATATTTAGATAAGTTAAATACTGACGCCGCATTGAAAAGAATTCAGCTAGAAGAATATGGTGTGACCTTTAATGAAGATGGTGCTATTGCTAATTCTAATTATAGTGATACATTGCTAAAGGCTCAAGATGAATTAAGAGCAAAACAAGAATGGTACAATTCTTTAAGTAAAGAGGAACAGGAATGGGCAAAAGAACAATTAGAGGCGCAAGAAAAATCCTATGAGCAATTAAAGGATTTAATTACAGAATATGAAGATATTTTATTAGAACAGATTCCTAATATGGTTAATGATATTAGTGATAAATTCGATGAAAAAATTGAGGCGCAGATTTCCATTTGGAAGATTGATATTGATTTAAAGCTTAATGAAGCATCCAAGAAACGTACTCGTTTAGAATTTCAGCAATTTATGGCAGATATCGCAGAAGAAGATATACTTGGGAATACTGCTTATACTATGAATACTCTTGCAACATATCTTGGTAAGAATGGAGATATCCAAGTTACTCGTCAGCAGTATGAAGAATTGCTTGAAATGAAAAAAAGATTAGAAGGTGGAGACACTTCTACTATTTACGGGGACAATATGGCGAAACTACAAGAAGATCTTGACTCTGCTGAGCAATCTTGGATGGAGAGCGAAAAAGCTGCAAAGGAATTACAAAAGACTATTAAAGATAATCTTCTTAAATTGTATGATCAGGCGGCAGAAAAGCTAAAAGAGCAAAGAAATCTTTATAAAGAAATTTCAGATATCTTAGACCATGATATGAATCTTATTAAGCTTCGTTTTGGAGACGCTTCTTTTGGAAAATTATCCAATCTTTTAGAACAACAGAAACAATTAGCATATAAACAATTAAACTCAGCATTAGCAGAAAGAGATTACTATGGAGAGCAGCTACAAAAAGCATTGGATAAAGACCCTAATATGAAAGAGAAAGTTACACAAGAATTAGCTACACATTTTAGAGAAGCAGTTAATACAGCTAGTTCTTTAACCATCGAACTTGTTGAAAAAATAAAATCTGGATTTGAGAATACCTTTAATGAAATATTTGCAAATGCTATGGAAAAGATTACAGGCGAATCAAACTTAGCTGTTTTGACTAGTGAATGGGATAGGGCAAAAGAAAGCGCAGAGAAATATTATGACACGATTAATGGGGCTTATGAAATTGAGAAACTCCAATTACAAATTCAAAAAGAAATTAATAATTCAAATGATCCAGCTTATCAAAAACGTCTAACCACTTTTATGCGGGATCAAGTTCAGCTATTGAGAAGTAAAGATAAGCTCTCTAAATATGACGTAGAAAGAGCTAATGCTTTATTTGATATAGAAATTAAACGTGCTGCTTTTCAAGAGGCGCAGAATAATAAGACGAAAATGCGTTTACGTAGAGATTCTTCAGGTAATTATTCATACCAATTTGTTTCAGATGAGAACAATGTTCAAGATGCTATTACAGCTTTGGCAGAGGCCCAAAATAAACTTTATAATATAGATAAGGATGCTTTTAAGGATAATGTTGAAGATGTTCAGAAAATATTATCTGATATGCAACAAAAATTGCTAGAAGATGCTCAGAATGGCGGTCGACGTCAGAACGAAATTCAGCAATATTATATAGGTTTAATTACTAATTTAGTTAAAGATAATGAAGAAATTCGACAGAATTATCAGGCCACAACCTTTGATCAATTATCAAAATTGACTGAACAAGGAATAGAAGACTTTTATAAACTTGGGCAGTCTGAACGAGAAGCTTTAATGATAGCGCAGGACCCCCTATTTGGCGCAGGATTAGCAAAGGCTTTAGAGACGCCAGAAAGATTTTTAAGCACGTTAAATACAACAGTTGAAGAAACTAAAGAATTGACATTAAATTACATGAATGAGTTTGATGATGTAATGGATAGGGTTGAAAAGAATTGGGAAGATCTTGTTAAAGGTTCTGACCCAATGGTAGATGGAATTACCACTCTTACTACCTCTACAGAAGAGCTAATCCAACAAATCACTACCGATACAGAAAAACTTGTCGAATGTGTCGATCAGTTATCTAATCATTCTCTTAACCTAGCAAATACGTGGGAATTATTAGGGGATGCGGTCGCAGATGTTTTAGATTTGTTTAATGGTGGTGTTGGTTTTACAGATTCTCTGATGCAGATACTTGAAGATGCAAAAAAGGTTATAAAAGATGTTAGAAATACTGATGAAATGAATTCTGTTTCTAATGGCACTAATAACAATCAGACATCTCAATTTAATTCTAATCAAAATATTCAAAACAAAAAAGTTTTTTCATCAGAGGAATGGCCGCAGATAGGAGATAAAGTAAGATATTTAGGCGGCCAGTATTACGAAGATTCTCAAGGGAATGGGCAAGCAGGAGACAGAGGATTGGGAAATTTTGTCGAAGTATATAATATTCAGAAAGACGCTCCCTATCCTATTTCTGTTATAAGTAACAATTCTGCGTATGGATGGTTAAAGAAAGATCAAATTGCAAAGTTTGATAATGGTGGTTACACAGGAAATTGGGAAACCACTAAAGGTAAATTAGCAGTTCTTCATCCTCAGGAATTAGTTTTAAATGCTTCACAAACAAAAGGATTGGTATCTTTCTTAAACAGTAAGATACATGAGTTAAGCGCCAATGCTTTAAGGGGAATAGTAACCCCTAATATTGGTAGCAGACATTTAGTAACTGAATCCCCACAAATTACTAACGTTAATAATATTGAAGCCAATTTTCCGAATGTATCTGTTGCTTCTGAGATAGAAAAAGCTTTTATGGATTTAGAAAATCTTGCCACACAGAATGCTTTTAAAATTTACAATTAATTATAGAAAAGTCAAGGAAAGAAAGCATAAAACGTTTTCTTTCCTTGATATAAAAACTTGACAAAATTAAAAAATTTTGATATAATTAAATAAGATATAAAGGAGATGAGATGATGGGTATTGCAAAAAGCGTGATTGATACAGTAAATATTCTTGTTAAAAATCAAACTTTAAATTATGATAGAACCATTCAAGCTATTGTCGTAGAAAATAATAATTCTAGTGATGGAGAAATAAAAGTAAAATATCAAGACTCTATTCTAAAAGTTTATACAGATAAAGATTCTGTTAGTAGGTATCCTAACGGCTCCCATGTTTATATTCTAATTCCAAATAACAATATTAGTGGGAGAAAGACCATCATTGGATTGGTTGAATCTATTGGCAATATTTCTGTCGTTAATCATGAGAAAAGTTTTAAAAAGTTGATGACGTTAACTGATTCTCTTTGGTGGTTTAAAACCACTCCTAATAATATACCTTTAAGCAATCGTGAACGAATTATTTTTGAATATCCACCTCCTGCGACGGTTAATTCAGATGATCAACTGGTCTATCCGTCATTAGATACAAATATTGATGATTTTATAGCTCTTTTTAATAGTGCTGAATGGTTTTCTTTTACTTTTGATATTTACAGTTATTTATTGTCTACATTAAATACTTGTAACTATGGATTAAAATTTAAATTAAAATATAGGGATAATGATAGATATGTCAGAAATATATCTTTTATATTTGATATAGATGATTTTTCTGGCTCCCCTTATTGCCAAGGTTTTATACAAGATGAAAAAGAAGTTTTTCAATCACAAGAAAAAATTTTTAAGAATCCTCTTTTTGGAAACGTTGAGAATATTCTCAAAATGGAGTGTATTTTTTTTATTGAAGGCTTAAAAGAGAATGATATAACACAAGAGGAAAGCATATATTGTAAAAATATAGCTATTAATAGTTTATTGCATTCAGAAAATGAAGAAGTGAATGGTTTGGCAACATACATAATGACTCCTAATGGACAAACCTATTCTAAAATTTTAAAGAACTCCACTTCTGAACAAAAGATTTCAATAGCTAACTTTTTACCCGTAGCTGGAATTATAAAGAACGAAAGAGTTCAGATAGATAACTCTCAACTACAATGTTATTGGTTTATTCAAGATGAATCATGGACGCAAAAAGATGAGATATCTTATTTAAAAAAGCATAATTATTCTATTCCCATAACAGGCGGGGACGGATGGAGAATTCTAAATGCAAACCCTTCTTTAACTTATAATATTGAAAGAAAAGAGCTTAAAGGAGCAAGACAAAGACAAATTAAATTAATTAGCATTTATAAAGGAATTGAGTTGGTTAATACTACTACATTAGTAGATTTAAATGTTGAATTTTCAGGTAAACTCGTTTCTTCGGGTGAGACACTGATAAATGGAGAAGAGTGGCATTCTTTTTCTTTTGTTGGTGGTGACGATATAGAATTTTTAAATTTAAAATGGTATTATACTGATTTAGACGGATTAAGACATTATTTAGGAAACTCTGTTCCACTTAATGGATCTGAGATAAAAATTCAAGAAGAATTCCAAAGATATTTTCAATTGGTAAAGGATTCTTCTCGATCATCGAGAAACAACTTATTTACAACTATACTCACAAGAGAATTAAATGGATATATTGTTTGTGAGGTATATAATAGAGCATCTTTTTTAACGGAACTTCAAGTATATATTAATAATTTAGAAAGTTTCTCTATAGAGAATATTGAACAAGTTTTTTTATATAATTCTAAAGGAAGAGTTTATTTAGTAGGCGGGAGTGATTTAGGGGATGAAGATTCTTCGGAGATAGATAAATATACAATTGCTACTAGGCCTTTGTCTGTTATTAATCCAGAAGGGATTCCTTATTGGTGGGTCCCTAAGAATAAAACAATGATAAGTATTTCCTCTGAACTTCAAAAGGTTTCGATTTACCCCAGTAATCAGGAAAGGAATTCTTTTATTTATCCAGACTTTTTAAATGAAGAGAATTATTACCGTATAAGATTGGATATTTTACCTTTTTCTATTAGTGAAAACTTTAAAGACACTTATTATAATAATAATATTATATTAGAATTAGCAACCGAAGATAGTAAAAAATTTTATTCTACTCATTTTAGTTTTGTTAAAGAAGGGCATTTGGGAACAGCTAATACGGGATATTTTACAAGGATTGTTCCAAATATAAATAAGAATGCCATTGCTCCACCTGTTCCGATAATGTTTTATAGTGAGTCTACTTCAAACAGCAAACATTTTATATCAGAAACTTTTTTCAATTATACTCCAAAAGGATATAGTTCTCAGTATGGATATCAGAATGTTAAACCTTTTAAAGTGCAGTTGTGGCAAGGAAACCGAAAAGTTGCGGAATCAGAAATGAATGAAAATATTGATATCCTTAAAAATATCCAATGGGGATGGCAAGGAACTGATTATGCAACAATTAATCAAAATGGATTTCTAACCATTAATAGCTCACCTAGCGATTTAAAATCTTTAAATATAGATGAAACTTTTAAAGAAAGATGGGCGCTCCCTGCATCTGATGAAGAAAATGATAAATGTCTATTAGCTCCAAAACAAGTAAATGTAACTTTTTCTTATGAAAATATCACTTATACGACAATGTTACCTATTCCCGCGATATTGAGAGAAACCTCAAAAAATATTGATTTTCATTCTTCATCTACTATTGAAGTTATTACGAGTTTAAAAAGATTAGAGGACAAACAAGAAAGACAAAATTTATTAACAGGTTTCTTTTTTGCAAGTAAAGATTTTGGCTTTACACCTCCTTTAATTTGTTATTATGATAGTAATGGTGATCGAGTTATAGAAAAAGATGGAAAAAAGAAAAAGGTGCAAGACAACGATCCATGGAAGCAGATTCATTGGGGATTTTATTGGGACCCAAGATATGAGAGTTTAATTGATGAAGGAGAGGATAATAAAGAATATTGCTACACTGATTTAAAAACGAATGCAATTCAGCTTATAAATAAAGCTAATAATCAAAATAGAATTACAGAAGATTTAGTAGAAGTGGCTGATTATTATTCTCTTATAAAAGAAGGTGGAGAATTAAAAGCAAATCAAAATTATTATTGTCCACCCCCACAAATTTATCAGGATAGTATTTATGAAGAAAATGGAATTAGACTATGTTTATTAATGTCAAGTGAGATATTTGATGACGTTCCTGCGGGAATAAAAACTCGATATAAAGATTTAAGTTTTCTTCAGATTCCAATTATTACAACTGTTGAATTTGGTAGCGATTTAGTTTTAGCTAATTGGAATGGTACAGAAGGTATTTTTGATTCTGAGAATTCTGAGTTATATGTAGAAAAAGGAACCTTTGGAACGAAAAAAAGAGGAAACAAATTAACAGGAGCCATTATAGGAAAAATGCAAAATGAGCAGTCCGGTCTTTTTGTTTATAATGAAGGAAGAAAAGTTTTTTCTGTTAATGAAGATGGTAAAATTTTAATAGGCTCTATTCCTTCTAAGATATTAACAATAGATCCATCTGTTTCAAAAATTTATAATCAAAAAGGTTTAGATATTGATTATTCTAAAAGAGAAATCCAATTAGAAAAAAGTGTTGCGAATACATCTATTATTGAAGGAGATTTGCTTTTTGGTTCAAATAATAACTCAATTAAAAATAATTATACTATAGGATTACATGCTAAAGAGGGATTACTAGAATTTACTTCTGAGCAAAGTATTAGTAAAAATAATGCTAGTACGCAATGGATTATATATAAAGAGGAGAACAATAAAATAACTCTTTTCAATGAAAGTGGATTGGTATCAAAAATTAATTTAAAGGATGATTTTATTACTACTCCAAAACTTTATGTTGGTGTGGGGAGACCGATAGATAGCAGGAAGGAATGGAACCAAGAAGATGGAACTATGACAAATAATATCCATAATGGGTGGTATATAGATAACAATAGTATTCAAAATGGTATTAATATGGTGATAGATTTTACTGATAATTCAAATTGGGAAAAGATTTATCGATCTAAAGTTCAAAATGGTTCACCTAATTTTGCGAATATTCATCCTAATGGTTGTTATATAGGAAGTAATGGTATTACTCTTGCATCAGGAAGAAGTGAAAAGAATTTCATTTCATTATTGAATGGAAGAGGAATTTTTTCACAAGAATTAATAATTATAGACCAAACTTTAGATAAGCAAAATAAAGAAGAGGATCCTCCTGTTACATGGAATATTAATAAAAATGGACTATATGGATATTTAAGTTATAGCAGAGAACCAACTTTTAAAGTTACAAATGTTTCAACAGAATTAAAAACAGATGGATTGCTTTTGAAAACTAACGCAATGAATTTTAACACAAATAGTTTTACTTTAAATTCTAACGGGAATATGAATTTTGAGATAGGAAATCAAATAAGCATTAGGACTTCAAGTTTATTATTTAGCACTTTTTATAATAGATTTGAATTTGATGGGGAAGGTTACTATACGGAAGCAGATTCAATTATAGAAGACGAGATCAGTGACAATGAAGATAAAAGAGGAGTCGTCCATATTACTAATAAGCAAGGAATATACGGAAGAGCTCTTTCAGTGAATGGATCTGCGGCTTTTAATGGAAGTATACAGGTTAGTGCTCATGTCTATGCAGATAGAGTGGTCACTAATAAAGTGGTCACTAACGCTATAGAAACAAAAGGAACTGGGAATGAAGGATTTGATTCAAATAGTTTTTATGCTGGAGCGAGTGGGACCATTACCGATGTTGATACTTTCAAGATGGTTATTTCAAATGGTATTATTATAGGGCTAGAAATTACTTAATAGAAAAAAATAAGGAGAGGTTTAAGATATGATTAATTCACAAACTAGAAAATTAGAGAATGATATTATAAAGATGATAGAGGACTCACAATTGCCCATTTCCATTGTTTATTATTTAATTAAAGCAATTTTTTTACAAATTGAGTCTATCTATTTAAGAGAAGTGCAGAATGAAGGTACAAGTAAAATAGAGGAAGGGGTAGACGAGGCGCAGTGAATATAAATGAATTATTAATTTCAACTTGTATAAGTATTTTTGTGCCTATAATAAGCTCTACTTTAACAATTATTGTTAAACGTTGGGTCGATACAAAAATAAAAGATATTGAGAATAAACGTATAAGAATGTTGATTTCAGAAGGAACAGATATTATATTAAATTCTGTAAATTATGTTCAGCAAATTTATGTAGATACATTAAAACAAAACAATTCTTTTAATGAAGAGGCTAGAAGAGAAGCTTTTTATATGGCAAGAGCGCGTGCCTTAGAATTATTACCAGAAGAAATATATAAAGCAATAGATGAAAGATATGGCAATATAAATGTTTTTGTAGAGACGCTCATTGAGAGTGAACTATCTGAATTAAAAAAGAATAAGAAAGAGAAAAAAGAGTTTTAAACTCTTTTTTCTCGGTCTATTTTATTTTATCAATCTTTTTTATTTTTTATAAATAAAAAAGAGGGGGAATAAAAAATGATATCATTATTAAAATCATATTCTGTGGCTGAAATAATTACCTTTATTGTTGTTTTAGCTTTAGGGACAAAAGGTTGTATTACTTTTTGGGATTGGTCCGCCGAAAGGCTTAGAAAATTTTTTCATAAAGAAACACAACAAGACTTAGATAGACAAAAGATAGGCACCTTAGCAGCACAACAAGAGCAAATAACTAAAGATATTAAGGATTTAGCAAATAAAATTGATATATTAATAAAATCTGATAAGGATGATATAAAAGCATATATAACAGAAAAGCATCATTTCTTCTGTTATGAGAAAAAATGGATAGATGATCATAGTTTAGATTGTCTAGAGAGAAAAAATAAACATTATAAAGATGAAGGCGGAAATTCTTTTATAGATGGATTAATGGCAGAAATTAGAGCGTTACCTAAGCAGCCTCCGCACAATTAAGAGAAAAAGGTGATAATAAATGTCAATTAAATCATATGGTCTTTATCCACCAATAGTTGATAGTGATATCACGGTGTGGTGTGTAGATGAGGATTTAAGATTTTATTTTAAAATATCTGATTATATGGGGATATCTTCAATTAGAACAGATATGGTAATCGTTTCTATTGTGGATAGTGAAACGAATAATAGTGTAATTAATCCAGCAAATAATTTTAATTCTGATCAAGTTTTAATCTGCAATTTACAGCAGGATGATGGGGATGGAAGATATTATATTACCGTTGGAAAGTCAGCAATTAAAACATCTATAGGTAGGCGCTACAAAATACAGTTATGCTTTTGTGGTAAAAATTTCCCTGTGACAAAAAATGAATTAAGAACAAATTTTTATAATTATCTTCATTTAGATGAAGTTTCTGAATGGTCACAAATTGGAGTTATAAAAACTATTGTAAAACCTACATTAACAATTAGACAATTTAGTGATGGAAAAAATATTAGTTCAGTACTCTTTTCTCAGTCTTTGCAAGTGAATGGTTATTGTGATTTTAATGAAAATGTAGATGAATATTTATCTTTTTTCCGTGTGTATATATATAGTAAGGACAATTTAAGTGTTCCTATTGTTGATTCAGGAGAAATAATTCCTAGTTCTACAAATACTATTGATTATATTGTGAAAGAAATTCTTAATGATAATGAAGATTATCGGTTAAGAATAGTATATTCTTCTAATAATGGATATTCAAGTTATAAAGATTACGATTTTACAATTCAATTGCGAGAAGATGGGCGGGTTATCTCTTCAAACAAAATTAGACTGAATTTTGTTAACAATAAAGAAGAGGCAGCTTTTACTATTGATGTATCATATGATGAAGTGGATGCCGCGCAGGACGGATGGATTATGATTAGAAGAACAGATAGTGATTCAGATTATAAAAAATGGGAGGATTTTTATTGTTTTGAAATAAAAAGCCCAGAAATAAGAATTAAGAATGTTTCATCCGATGACAAAGAGTATTTTAAAATTATTAAGGATAGAACTGTTGAATGTGGAAAATTCTATCTCTATGGAGTAGTACCAATTTCAGCAGACGGATATAGAATGGCACAAGCTTTTGATAAAGAGGAAAAAAAGCTATGTGTGTTTGAAGATACTTTTTTAGTTGTAAATGATAACTTGCAGTATAATATAAAAACTAATTTACAAGTTGATAATTTTAAATATAATGTAATAGAATCAAAAACTGATACAATAGGTGGAAAGTATCCTTTTATTAGAAGAAATGCGAATACTTATTATAGGCAATTCTCTCTTTCTGGATTAATTACTCATTTTTGGGAGCAAGATAACCCAGAAGAAGAGAGCGCGGAGAATATTTTAAATATAATTGAAGGATATCAAAATAATGTAATTGATACGTATAAAGAAAAAATAGAAAAATTTGTTTTAAAGGACAGAACTAGTGAGTATAATGACTATATTCGAGAAAGAAATGAGCAAAGTTCTTTACGAAATATAAATAAATGGACAGATAGCTTATTGGAAAAGGGATATAGAGATATAGTAATAAAAGATTTATATGAGAACAAACCTTTTCTTTTTAAGTCTCCCACTGAAGGAAATATTTTAGTAAAACTAATGGACATTAGCTTTAATCCAGATAATCTTTTAAATAGACATGTTTATAGCTTTTCTACGACTGCGTATGAAATAGATGAAAATGATTTAACAACTTTAGTAGCCTATAGAATTCACGATAAAGGAGCTATTGGAGAAGAATTATTTGATAGTCCTCATTATGTTGTTGGACAAATTATTTTGGATGATGAAAGTGCGAATGAAGACGATGAAGATGGACAAAGAAGTACTATAGACATTTTTGAAAAAATTCAACAAAATTTAAATGCTCATGATCAATTAAGATCATATACTATTGAATCATTGCATTGGATCAAATTTGAGTATGATTTAGAAAAAAGCCCTCCTGAGCTATGTAATACAAGTCAATATAACTTTGAGCAGATCGAGTTTGATATTGATACCGATACGGATATTATTAATGATCCAAATTTTGTTCTTCGTGCACAAGTATTAGATTATTATGATTCAATTTGGGAATTATTCAGATCTGATAAAATATATACAGAAGAAGATATTATTAATCGACCTTGTTCTGCCTCTGACGTGGGGTTAACTTCAAATGAGATTGACCAAATACTATATTTGTATGTTAAATTAGGTGAATTTCTATTGAAAAAAAGAACAGATATAAATAATAATATTTTTTCTTATTGGAATCTTGGAACAAATCAGTGGAATTATGGGGAAAGAGGAGACGATAGATATTTATTTGGAGAAAAAGACTATTGTTTATTTTTACGACAAACCCCTAACTCAAAGACACTTTTCCCACAAAAAGAATTATATACGATTTTAGAGGGTTTTGCGAACTGTGATAATTTTGTAGCGGATGCTCATTACATATGGTTTTTAATGGCTGCAATAGTGGCCTCAACAGAAACGAATAGTCAACAATTTCTAAAAGAGCATAGTAAACTTTTTAATGACTTATCCAATAGTGGGTTCTTTTTTGAAAGTGAAGACGTTTTAATTAGGTATGAAGAAGCAGGATATTATTCATCCACAACAAGCTCTTTTACAGAATCAGCATATGCTCTTGCACTTGCGCGAGGTTTGCAATGTTTTGATAAAACTGGTAAAGAATATAAAACAATAGGTGGTGTTGATTCAACAGATCCCTCAAATGCAGGGTTCTCTCGTATCAATATTGAGCCATCGTTTGCCACAACATTATCTGTAGTTGGTCAAGATTTTTTATTTTTTTTCTTTAATGTTCTTGCTCCATTGGCAATTTATTGTTATATGCGCAACCAAGTTTTAATTAAAGATGTAGCAATAATAAATCCAGATGAGGAAATTCAAGTAGAAGAGGCAGACCAAACTGCAATACGAGGATATCCAATTAATATAAATAATACAAATATAATAGTATCTCCTTTAGGATATTATGAATTAAATGATGAAGATACTTATATTTATAATGCGCACCTTTATAAGACTAAAGGTATTCCATTAGATGTTTCTATTGATTGGATAGCAAAGGTTCAGACTTTTACTAATAAAACTCAATATAGTAAAACTATAATTCAATATTATATTGTTGGTCAGTATATACCAACTGCAGAAGAAAAATATTCTTCTAATTTAAATAAAGAACAACAAAATATCATTCAAAAGATTAAAAATAAATACACTTCTCAGAATAATTCAAACATTTTTCATGAAAAGGGAGAAATATCAATCGAAGCGAAATGTGTACCATATCTTTCAATAGAGGCAGAACCTTATACTGAATTTAAAATTATAGATACGGCAGACAACGATAATAATGAGAACGTAGAAGATAAAACGCATAATTATTATATAATGAACAACACTGGTATTTTAACTTTATACAATGAGAACACTTGTATTGAAGAATTATATCTACTGAATAGTCATCAAGAGAGTATCCAGGAGAGAGGGGAAGTTATTTTTGATAAAGATGCTGCATTAGATGATATCCTTATTAATTATATAGTTTTAGTACAAGAGGAGAGATATTAAATGAAACAAAAATATCCTTATTTATTAGACATTCCTTTCTTAAAGACTATTAATAAGATAAGGATAAAAGAACAGTATACAAAAATTATCGTTTTAGATTTTCAAGAAAAAAAAGTAAAAGAAATTCAAGGTCAAATAAGTTCTGGGTCAATTAATTTGGATGGTTCTTCTAATGTCAGAAGAACTTGTAACATTACTTTTTTAGCTAAAGATGAGGAAGGAAACGTTACTAATATTAGTAATATTTTATCTATTAATAAAAAGGTAAAAGTAGAAATTGGAATAGTTAATACGACAGATTCTTATACAGAGTATCCTATTTTATGGTTTCCTCTAGGAACTTATATTATTATTAATCCTTCAATTTCTCATGACTCAAATGGAGTTTCAGTTTCTCTTCAATTAAAAGATAAAATGAGTTTATTAAATGGAGAGTGCGGAGGAGTGATCCCTGCCGCAGTTAATTTTGATGAAGTAACTACTGTTGATATGCAGGGAAATTTTGTTACGGAAAAGCCAACTATTGCGCAAATTATAAGGGAACTTGTTCACCATTTTGGTGGAGAACAAGATGGAAAAATTTTTATCAATGGATTAGATACATCAGTAAAACAAGCAACAGAGTGGATTGGTGCCAATTCAATCTTTCTATTGGAATTTTTTTCTCCTAATAAATCGTTAAAAAGTGTAAAATATACATTAGATAAAGATGATTTATTACTTTTAAGGGATAGTGATACATATACTGAGTTTAGTTTAGGGGAAGACATAGGATATACATTAGTTGACTTTGTATACCCGCAAGAGTTAAATGTCGATGCTGGAACAACAGTTACTTCTGTATTAGATACAATAAAAAATCAATTAGGAAATTTTGAATATTTTTATGATATAGATGGTAATTTTATTTTTCAAGAAATTAAGAATTACTTAAATACAAGTTATACAACAGCAATTTTTGAAGAATTAAATAATTCAATTGAACCTTATCTACTGGACAGAACAAAAGGAAAAACAGCTTATCGTTTTAGTGATGGGGAAATTATAACTTCATATAGTAATTCTCCTCAATTTAATATGATAAAAAATGACTTTGTTGTTTGGGGAGCAAGGAAAAATAATGATGGCAAACAGTTCCCTATTCGATATCATTTAGCTATTGATAATAAACCAAGTATAGAAACTACACCTCCTTTTGAGCATGCTGTTGTTTATCAATTAAAAAAAGATCATTTACAACGAGCAAAGTTTCCTATTGACACGTATAAAAAATATTCTTTAAGATCACTTAATAAAAGTATAGGAATTTTGGATACTGAAAAATGGTATTACTTTAGTAATTATGATGGATCACTTGGAGTTGCATATTATGATTATACACAATCGCAATATGTTGCAATTAGCAATGTTGATTCGGATTATGATTTCATCTATTTTGATCAAACTATTGTTGCAAATGATTGGAGAACAATTCTTTATTTAAAGGGTGCACAAGCAGAGGCATTAGGAATAGAAACTGGGTATTATTACACAGAACTTGTGGATGAATGGCCTAAATTATATAATATAGCTGCACAAAAAAGACGTTATTACAAAAGTAATGATAAAGAGCGTCAAGTTCAGTGGCTAGGGGCTTGGCGAGAAGAGGTAATTAGTAATCCATCGGGGATAGATTATTTTTTAGATATTATAGATGGAGATGCTTTTTTACAAAAAATTAGTATAGATGCAATAGGAAGAAGAACAAAAGTTATAAAGGAAGATCAAATTAATTGTATTTTTGAACCAAAAATACCTGATTATATTTTAATAGCAAAAGGACAAGATAAAACAAAGGAAAAAAGACAATATTGTATTAAAAAAGCTTATCCCTATGTGCAAGTTAATCAAGATATTTTTGATGGTATAATAGCAGGTGGATTACTGAATAGTGCTTTTAATACTATTCGAAATTTATTATATGAGTATACAAGTTACAATGAGAGCATTACAATTAATTGTTTGCCTATGTACTGGATTGAACCAAATACTAGAATTTGTGTAGTAGATAAAATATCTGGTATTGGCGGAGACTACATTATTAAAACAATATCTATCCCGCTAGATATAAGTGGCACTATGACTATCAGTGCAAATAGAACACTTGAGAAGATATAAAGGAGAGGTTTTATGGCAACAACGTATAACATTGGACAGTGCGTCGTGAATAATACAGACGGGCATTACTATATTTCTCCCACCGAACGACTCGATTTATTTATTCATGGGGATATACCCGTATCTCCCCTTAAAAGGATAGGTGTTCAGTCAAGGCCTGGTGCGGAGTTTATGATTGGGGAAGAGCTTATAAGAATTGGACGTTCTGGTGTATATGAATTATCAAGTGATTTGATAGAAATTACAGAAATGTATGTAAAAAGTACAGATATTTTTATTATTGATTATAGATATTAAAAGGAAGGAGGGGGAAAATAATGGATTCTTTTTATGGTGGAAAATTAGGTTATTCTTTTATTCTTAGACCAAATCCAAATAATGAAAATGGCTTTTGGAATAATCTTAATCAAGTTAGAGCGGGAATTTCTAATAATACTTTGAAATACGGAGATTATATTGTACTGACAGAGGAAAATCGTAATTTTACTTCTGAATCAGGAAAAATATATCGAATTACATCAGAGGATACGCCTGAGTGTGTAGGAAGGATTTACAATTTAAGTTCATTAACTCCTGTTATATGGGATGGAGAGATAGAAAATAGTGATCTGACCACTTCCCATATTAATTTTATTAGTGAGAGTGAAACAAAATTTCAAACAGATTTAGAAGCTTACTGGGAATTAGAAGAAGATATAGAAACAGGAGATCAAAAAACAAAACTTGGTTTAAGGATGCCACAACCGGTAATTAATATTAAAACTATTGATGGTGTACATCAACTTGCATATAATGATGATAAACATGAATATTACAAGCCAGATATTATTCTTAAAAAAGAGCAACTTGGCAACAAAGTTGCCCCATTCTATTATAATATGGAAGTTTATTTTCCAAGCAACTCCTATGTTGGAACGGAAAGCGATGTCTCTTTTATCCCTACTGAAAGCTTTAGAAACGGAGATCTTTGGATGGAAGTGTATGATGAAACTACAGACATTGCTTTTATTAAAAATAATATTTATAGTGTAAGAGGAATAGATAATGTTAATTTTTCACAAGAAATTAGATTAAGTGTTACGCAGGACGGTGAAGATCAAAACGCTATTGATTCTGAGTATTTAAATTATGCCAATATTTTTAATACTTTTCGGACAGTTCAACAATATCAAACGATATGGGATTCTTTAAGCACTGAAGCAGTAAAAAGACAATTAGCTAAATATTTATTAATACAAAAAACAATGAATCTTCCAACAATTGGAGGAAGAGGATTTCGTACTGCAATTTTACTAAAAACATCAAATTCTTTTATGAGAGAGCTTGAGAGAACTTTCAATGCCGAAACTCCTCAATATGATTATATATCATTTAATTTTGATTTAGTAGAAGATCCAAATACATCACCAGGATTTTTAAGATTATGGTCAGATATTACTGTTGACGGAGCAACAATTCCATCTTTAGATGTTGAATATAATCAAAAAGACTATAGAGCTTTTTTTGATAGTTTTGCAATCCTTATTTATAAAAAAGAAACAATAGATGAGGAAGAAGATTATAAATTTGATAGAATTTTTGTTAGCGGAATAATAGCAAAAGATACTCCAATACCTTCTAACTTTTCTTTTGATAGAGAAAATGAGATATGTATGATTGCTATATATTCTTCAAATGCGCAAAACAATAATCAAATTAAAATTAATATAGTTGGATTAAACATGATTTCATGGAATTCTACAGCTATAACTTTAAAAAAATCAGAGGAGTGATTATATGGGGTATTCGAATTTTGTACACTATGATTTGCCTTTTGATTCTCAAGGAGCTTCTGCTCATTCAGTACAAGATAATTTTATTAGAGGGTTTTTAAGATATTGGCAGAATACTAATGGTTCAATTCCTACAATAGAGAATATTGAAAACCTGTGCGTAATTACTAATGCAATGATACATGCTAACAAAGATAGTAAATTTTATATTTATTTTCTTAAAGAAAATGAAGAGGTAGAGAAGGTCCTTATTGAAGTTGGAGACGGAGAAAAAATTGAATTTATAAATTGCAGAATTTTAAATATAGAAGGGGTTTCTGGTGGAGCGGTCACTGCATTGGGAAATCAATGCATAGATATGTGTATTCAAAATATTGATGATATAGATAAAAAATTAGATATCGTAGAATATCTAAACAGGGAGTGAAAATATGCAAGATATTATTACTAAAATTCACGTAAAGCAAGAAACCAATGCACCAATTTCGACATTAGGGTGGAAAGATTACGAGATTGGCGCAGAGGGTACCAATATTATTTTACGCAATGGAGATAGAACAAAGTCTAATGTACAAGATATACTTTTTAGAGATTTAGAACCAAAAATATATGATTATGGCTGCTCGATTTGGAATGCTCATGATCAGCGATATGAACAATTAACATGGGAGAATATAAAGACATGGTTAAATAATAAAACTATTCATTATTTTTTAAAAGAGGGAGATTGCATCCATCTTTTTCAAAATGAATATCTCCCATACATGGTTGATGATTTTTATTTTTATATAATAGGAATGAATACACATAACGGGCAAACAGAACAAGAATTATCGCAAGATTTATATCATATTGATTTTTGCGGGAGTAGTTTGAAGGATATATATAGAGCAAAAGAGTTAGGAAATCAGACTTTTTTACAAACTAGTAATAATGGTGGCAATAATATTAATCCCAATTTCTTTTTACAAGGATTACATGATAATGATGAGATTATGATGAATAATATGCAAAGGTGCGGATTACAAGATAACGAATCTCCTTACGAATGGCTTATTTCTCCAAAAAGGTTATATCTTGGAAGAAGGGTTCCTGAAACACCGGTTTTAGATACAGCTTTGCAGACAATGCTAAGAGATTTTACAAGTATAGAGGAGTTTTTTTCTTTATTACTTGATCAAGGACTTGGAGTAGATGAAACAAGACCAAATGATAGGTACCGTTTTGGTGACCAGAATGTAAAAAATGCTTTTTTTAATAATATTATTGAAAATGTATTTCGTAGAATTAATTTTTCATTAAGTAGCGAAGTTGCATTTGCTTGGCAACGGCATGATATGAGTTTAGCGCAAGATAATTTTTTAACCCATATGAGAATTGAATATGGAGCTCCTGCACCTGAACACCAGTGTCCGTTTACACTCTGGATTTTAAATGGAGAAGTTCCTCCTACAAGTTTTGGAAATTTGCAGGGGAACAATGCTAAAGATAAATGGATGTCTTTTTTAAAGATTTTAGAAAATCTATATTACTATTTGTTACAAAAAGAAGATTTCTATAAAAGCAGTACGAATATTACAGATTCACAAGAATTAATAGCTTACACAACTGCACAGTTGGCTTATACAGGCTCAGATACAGAAACTATTTATGCTTCTCGTTATATTTGGAGTCTAACAGAAGAAGAACTTTTTGGTCAAAGAATATTTGGAACACCTATCCATTCCCAGGGTCAAGCTCTTTGTTATCCATGGCTGCAATCCTCTAAAAACAGAAGAAAAATTGCTAATGGATTAACAGGTTCTACGTGGGCTACTATCACACCAGTAGATAAGAATAGCTTTTGTGCGAGCGGGCTAAATACTACAACTTTAGTCCCAACAGCTGTAGATGTAGCGCATGCTACTGTTCTGGGATCTAACCCAGTTCAAGAAAATGAAATAGATATGCCTATATGTTTCAGAATACAGGCAGATTTAACTTAATGGGAGGAATGTGAAATGTCAAGTTCTTTTTATGGCGGACAAACTGGGTATTCTTTTATTATGCGTCCTAACCAATTTAATGGAAATGCACAAATATGGTCTGAGATTGGAACTCCTAACGACTCTAAAGAATCTTTAACTGTATATGGAGGAATAAAAAGAGGGGACGTCAAACCAGGTGAGTATGTTATGGTAAAGGAAAGCGGAAAAAATGTTATATATAGAATAGGAATGAACGGCACTCCTATTTGTACCGGAGAGCTTCCTTCTAATGATTCAGAAGGTTTTACGATTATTTATGGATATAATGAAAATATATCTGATCAGGTTACACAAGAAGTGTATTACGTTCAGGAGCAAGGGGTGCAATCTCCTGCAAGGGTTTTTTTTGATACTATATCTGTTGAATGTGAGACTACGGGAAATACTGCATGGGATAGTATTTGTGATTTTCGTAATTCAGGATTTGCACAGCATCATTATTGCTATAATTTTCATGAGGCTGGGCAGGAAAGAGAAATAGACGGCCAAATGGTGGATTTACGAAATTATTTACATGTCTATCAAGGAGGGGTCTTACCTCCAGCAATGACTTTCACTGATAATGTTACTGTCTTTCAAAAAGGAACGGATGGATCTTTTTACTTACTACCAGCAGGTTTTTATATTTTTTTAGAAAGTGGTCTCTTTGGCATGGGTAGTGGATTTATTCCTGTTAGAAAAGGATATGAAAATACTCAGGAAGTTTACCAACCTAATCAAACATTAGGAATAGGTTTTCGTGTTGATGATGGAGCCACTTTTGACTATGTTTCACTGGGCTTAACTTATCGTAAAGTGTTAGGGGATGGAAGTTTAGGTACAACTGTGTTTTCAAACACATGGTATCCTCATATAACAATAAATGCTCGAGCCATAGAACCAGCATATTCACCAGTTGATATCAGTAATAAAACGATCCTTAAGCAATTAACTAAATCATGCCATGCCATTATGCAATTGCAATATTAGCAATAAGGAGAAAAATAATTATGAATTTTTATGGTGGAAAAATAGGATGTAATTTTTTATTAAAAGGGCAAAGGGATATAATGAATCTTGGTACATTAGAAGATATTGCTGGTAGCGAAACTATTTTTGGGGCAATTAAGGCAAATAAACTTCACTATGGGCAATATTGTCTAGCAAAGGAAGATGATAATACAATTTTTCTTTATCAAATTAATGATAAACTGATTCCTCAAAAAATAGCTATAATAGCAGAAGATGATATTGATTCAGTTTATAAAATTTATAATTCTTTTAATAGTGTTCCTGCTGACAATGAGGATATACAAATTTTTGGATTTAATTATACTCCTTTTTATCCAAGTAATAGTTATTCTCCAACTATGAATGTCAATAAAACTTTTGAAACAGCTATCGGACAAACACAAATTTATCAAAATGGGGTAACAACAGACGAATATACTTATAGCAATGGAAATTATTATCTTCGTGATTCATTTGTGACTCCTCCAAATGGAATAGACCAGTCGAATTATTATCATATAGCAGACATAGAAGGAGATAACAATATTATATTAGCAGGAAATTGTGTAGCTTTACAAGAGAATGCCCCTTCTTTGTTTATTAATGGGGTACAAGCGGTGCCTGGTAAAGCTTATATTTTTTTTAAACATTATATGGCAGAAATGCCTTTACAGAATTTTGGATTTGTTCAATGGTCATGGGTAGGAAATTATTATAACCCTGATAATACTATAGCTTTTCATCGTTATGTTCATCGTCTTACAATAATGACACAACAACCCGATAAATCTTGGCTCAAGCCTGACTCTTTTGATTATAATTTTTTAGAATTTGTCGATTCATATCAACCAGAAACACACTCAGAGAATAAATATTTCTCTAGAAGACAAAATTTTTGGGTATCCGGCGCAGATGGACAGAAACCATTATTTAATATAGACGCCAGTGGAGGTGTGATTTCTCCTCCTTTAGGCGACTTTAGTAGTATGACGGAGCTTTTTTCTAAACAATTCTCAATTCAGACAGCTGCAATTACATAAAAATTTTAATAAAATTTCATACAAATTTGGGCAACGTTAATTCAAAACGTTGCCTTTATTTTTATATAACAATGAACAAGAGGAAAGGAGTGTTCTTATGGCTTATCAGACGCAAATACCACCAAGTTTTATACAGCAGCCCATTAATCCGTATATGCCGCAATTCCCTACGCAGCGATATATGCCAGTAGAAAATAATAATGTAAATTATTTAAAAGGAAGACCCGTGACATCAATAGAGGAAGCAAGAGTTGCGCAAATAGACTTTGATGGTACTCTAAATATTTTTACAGATATAGCAAATAAAAGAATATACACAAAGCAGATAAATATAGATGGAACTTCGAGTTTTAATATATATACATTAACAGCTCCGGAGCCAGAAAAACCAGCAATACCGCAAGTAGATTTAAATGAATATGTAAAAAAAGATGAATTAAATACTTTGTTAAAACAAGTCACAGATACTATCGCGGTTTTAGATAAAAAATTTACACAACAACACAATGCAGAAGCTGGAGCTAAATTTTAAGGAGGATTACTATGCCAATAAATGGACTTCAATTAATACAGATGATAAAAGGCGGCAATAATCCGCAACAATTAGTAATGTCTGTTCTACAACAACGCGCGCAAGAAAACCCAATGTATGCTAATCTATTGAAGCTTGCGCAAGGCAATGATCAACAAGGCTTAGAACAGATAGCAAGAAACCTCGCTAAAGAACGAGGTATGGATTTTGATAAAGAATTTGCTAATTTCAAGCAAATCTTTAAATAAATATTTTGAAAGGAGAACTTATATGTTCAATACAAGTAAAGATGGTTACTCATTATCTGATATTGCTGCGGCAACGGGTAATGGATGTTGTAACCGAGATGGATTTTTTGGAGATGGAGGCTCATGGTGGATTATCTTATTCATTCTCTTGATTTTCGGAGGATGGGGAGGTAACAACTGGGGCGGAAACGGAAACAACGGAATGGCAAGTGTCCTTCCTGTAATGGCTGCAAATTCGACGGCTGCAACCGAAATACAGAGAGGTTTTGACCAATCCGCTGTTATGAGTGGTTTATCTGGACTTACAACTGCTATCTCTAATGGCTTCGCAAATGCAGAGGTATCAAGATGTAATGCTCAGGCTAACCTATTATCAACCCTAAGTAATAACCAAATGGGTCTATATCAAACTCTCAACTCAAATCAAAATGCTACAACAGCAAGTATGAACTCACTCGCGATGGGATTGCAGAATTGCTGCTGTGACAACCGTGCGGGCTTAGCTGACTTGAAGTATACTGTAGCTACTGAAAACTGCGCAGATAGAACTGCTTTATCAGAGGGCGTAAGAGATTTATTAGCTGCGGGAACAGCTAATACACAAGCTCTTATTAATTCTCAGACAGCAGGATTCCAAGCTATTCAGGATAAACTTTGTCAGATGGAAATTGATGCACTTAAAGATAAAAATGCAGAATTGCTTGCTCGCAATAATGCACTTGAATTTGCGCAGACACAAACTGCACAGACAGCTCAAATTCTTGCTGATAATGCTGCACAGACAGCTGCTTTGGAGCAATACCTCAACCCCGCTCCAATTCCAGCATATGTAGTGCAAAATCCAAATTGTTGCTCAAGTCAATTCTATAGTGGATGCGGCTGTGGTGCTTAATTTGAAAGGAGAGTAATTAACAATGGCAGAATATACAAGTAATGCTGTTCAAGAAATAGCTATTGGACAGAATGTACTTTTTACTGAAGCTCCAGTTCCTTGTAACAGAGGATATGTCCTCCATAGAGAGGGTTCTGGTTTATTCACTTTACGTGGCATTGTGAACAATTGTAACGGGTGTTTTGCCCGTTACAAGGTTTCCTTTGGCGCAAATATAGCCATCCCTACGGGTGGAACAGAAGGACCAATATCTCTAGCTTTAGCTATTGATGGAGAACCCGTTCCAAGTAGCTCTGTAATAGTTACTCCCGCAGCAGTCGATGAATATGATAACGTATATGCTTCTATTTTCATTACAGTGCCAAGAGGATGTTGTTATACTATTGCTGTTGAAAACACAAGCACACAAGCTGTCAATGTCCAAAATGCAAATTTAATTATAGAAAGGACGGCGTAACAAATGAGTATAGAAAGATTAAAAAGTATTAAAGAGCAGCTTATGAGTTGCGTTGAGTCACAAATGCATAATTTGCAAGATGTTGACGCAGAAGAGTTAGGCGAAGTTGTAGATATGGTAAAGGATATGGAAGAGGCTATTTATTATTGTACTATCGTAGAAGCAATGAAAGAAACAGATAATAAAGAGACAACTCGTCAGCCTGTAAACAATACTTATTATTATGGCGGCGGATATCCAATTTATTACGATATGGATCAAAGAAGAATGGATAGACGTAACGATTATATGTATTATGATGGGCAAACGACATCTATGCCATCTACAGCAACTGAAAATAGTCGTCATATGTATTATGATAACGCACCCAATACGACAACCATAGTGCCATCTATGAGGGACTCACGTGAAGGTAGAAGCCCAACATATAGAAAAATGTATATGGAAGGACAAGAAAAAAATAAAAGCAAAGATGAACAGATGAAAGAGCTTGATAGATATATTCAAGAATTATCATCTGATATTACTGAAATGATTGTTAAAGCATCTCCAGAAGAAAAAGCTGTTCTTCGTCAGAAAATTACAACTTTAGCAAATAAAATAGCATAATGTTTATTATCAATAGAGAAAATTGGAATGTAAAATATGTGCAGCCATACGATTCCGCCCTTAAGCATTATAATCAAGATACCTATGCTCTTGGTTGTTGTAATAATAAAGATAAAACTATTTATATAAATAATACATTGCGAGGGAGTTTATTAAAAAAGGTGTTGTGTCATGAAGTGGCCCATGCAGCAATGTTTTCATATAATGTAGATTTATCTTATGACCAAGAAGAATTAATTGCTGATTTATTAGCAACATATGGTGAAGAAATCATTTACATAACCAATAAAATATTTAATAAATTAAGAGAGGGGTATTAACCCTCTCTTTTTATATAAAGAAAGAATTTTCAGTAAAAGATGCAGAAGCAATGCCGATCGCATCAGCGGTATCGTCATTTACATCAATATTATATTTATTTTTTACAAACGCTATATCTGCCGCTTTTAATTTATCTCTTGTAATTCCTTTTCCAGTATGTATCCCTATCTTTGCGCGCCAAGAGCTAGGATATATAAATTCGGTTTCTATTTTGTTAAATTTTTTAAAAAGCATCATTGAAAAAATAGCTTGTAAATATAGTAATGCTTTCCAAGTTTTAACATTTTTGCCAACAGAGGGGATAACTTCTTCCATTATAATTTTTTCAGTATCATTATGCTTAGTTATAATTTCCTCTAATTCTTTTACAATTTTATCTATTCTTTTTAATAAATTTGTTGATGTTGCTGTAATACAACCATGCTCAATTAATTTTTTATTTTCAAATACACAATAACCTGTACTATGTGTACTTAAATCTAATCCTATAATTTTCATATTTAGATCATCCCTTCCTTAGCTATAGTATATCAAAAATTTTAAGGAATGTCAAATCTAAATAGACAAAAAGAAAAGCGGCTATATGCCGCTTTTTCTTATCTGCCGGTAGAGCCAAACCCTTGCACACCTCGGTCAGTTTCACTTAATTTATCCGTAGGTTCAAAATCTGTAACAAGATAAGGTAAAATTACAAGCTGAGCAATTCTATCGCCATGCTGAATAATCTTTGCAATATCTGTATCATTATGAATACCGACCATTACTTCACCACGATAATCTGAATCGACAACGCCAACACAGTTACCGGGTCTAAGTCCCTCTTTGTTAGCTAGCCCGCTACGGGCGAAAATAGCCCCAAATGTTGTTACAGGTATTTCCATTGCTAAACCAGTTCCTATGAAAACTGTTTCATGCGGTTTAATAGTCACAGAACCAGATGGTATTGCAGCATAAAGATCGTGACCTGCCGCCCATCTTGAACCTTTCATAGGAATAGTTGCAAATTCATTTAAAATTTTAACTTTTACGTTCATTACAGCACCTCGTAACTAATGTCAACTTGTGTGTCAGGCTCTTTAATGTCTGTGAATTGACGAGTAAGGGTTACCTTAAAATATTCATCAATAACTTCACCTTTTGCTTTTCTTTCTTTATATTCACTCGTATATTTAGAAAGAATTGATGTGCCATCTTTCTTTGCTGTTTCAATTAGTTCCTTAGCCTCCGCTTCGGTGTCTACTCTATATGTTTCTACTGTTGTAATAAGATATTTCATATAATACTCCTTTATTTCGTTAGAATTACTTCTAATGTATTTTGACTGTATGCTTCTTTTGCTGTCTTTTCAAGTTGTACTTTTAAGCCTTGAGCATACTTTTTATGTCCTTTAATATTGATTCTATCCGCTTGATTGACACTATATAATTGATAACATTCTTTTACAAAATCTTTAGTTGGAACTTTATAAGCTTGTTTTTGTTTCCCATCTTCTATAAGAAAAATGGTTTGCATTAGATCAAATGGTTGTATTTTACA
This sequence comes from uncultured Methanobrevibacter sp., assembly GCA_902777885.1. Taxonomy (GTDB): domain Archaea; phylum Methanobacteriota; class Methanobacteria; order Methanobacteriales; family Methanobacteriaceae; genus Methanocatella. Next base: position 80,446 of record CACYVR010000001.1, on the reverse strand, counting down.
AACTATTTCTTTCATTTTAACATTCAATAACTCCTTCATCATATTCAAACAAATAATAGCAACTATTAATATCATCTTCGCCACGAATCCAAATTTCAAAAGCATTGTTTTCTTTTGTTCTATCAATAGCTAGAATAGCCCCCCTATTTTTCATGCAAATAAGAACTTCTTCCGCGGCTTTCATCGCTGATGTTGTATGATTATTTAATTTAAATAAAGTATAATCTGACTGTTCTTTACATAGCATCATAAAATACTTTGAAAGGCTATTATGGAAAAATGCTTGTAAAGATTTTTGTCTATTCATTAAATCAATTCCAGATAATTTTTTTTCATTTGCCATAAGATTTTGATTTATTTCATATAGCGTTCCGCCATTTATTTCTGCCATATTTTTCTCCTTTTTTAATCCTTTATTATATTATAACAAAAATTTTATTAAAAATCAACTCCACGGTATAAAATCCGTTGATTTGAGCTGCCACGTAATTCAAGTGATAAATCTTTTTTATCTTCTTCAAAACGTCCATCTATAAGAATATCTATACATAACAAGGCAATAGTAAGTTTAACATTATTTTTACTTAACTCTTGCAATTCTTCTAATGTGTATCCTGTCCATAAAGTTACTTTAATATCTGGATAAGCAACTTTTACTTCATGAATTAATTTGGATATCCAAAAAAGATTTTCTTCACAGAGGGGTTCTCCACCAAGAATAGATAAATTTCTTTGAATACCATTTGCGCCAAGTGCATTAATTACTTGTTCTTTAAGACTTTTGTAATCAATATCATAACCGCCATCAAAGTTCCAAGTTTCGGGATTGTGACAGCCTTTACACCGGTGTGGACATCCTTGTGTCCACACCGATACACATACACCATTATTGCTATTAACAATATCATTCTTCATTATCCCCGCTATTCTCATAAGCTATTGTTCCCAACTTTCTTGAATGTTTATATCTATCTCTGACTTCTGCTTGCTTACCTTTATTAAAAGAACTAGTATAGTCACCAGTTAAATAGCCGGTCACTCTACGAAGTCTTTGAATATTATTACCTCCGCATTTTGGACAGTTATTTTCAATTAAATCCTCATACCCACAATCTATACAAAGGTCTGCGGGGACATTTAACGCAACATAAGGAAGGTCTTTTTCCATTCCATATGTAACGATTTGTTCAAGAGCATCTATATTATGTAACACAGCTCCTTCAAGTTCAACATATGTAATACAGCCTGCAGAGCTATATCCAGTGAGCTGTGATTCAATATCAAACTTTTCAAATGGAGAAAGCTCTTTCCACACAGGAACATGAATACTATTGGTAAAATATTCTCTATCACTGACATTTGGAATCTCACCATATTTTTCTTTAAATTTATTCATTGCTGTATAACAAAGATTTTCGGCAGGAGTAAAATATACACCAAAATTTAATTTATATTCTTCTTTATATTTGGCGCAAAGGGTTTTAAATAAACCCTCTATTTCTTTTGCAACATCCATACCCTTTTTATCAGTATGGTCACAGCCAATAAGAATTTGAAGCGTTTCTGCTAAACCTAATTGTCCTATTGCTAATGTGCCATGCTTAAGCGCTGATTTAATACCTTCTTCTGGGACATATCCTTCCATAGTTCCATTTTCATACATAAACTTTGCAGCATCCATTGGCTGCGAACAAATCCATTCAAAACGCTCAATCAATATATCCCTTGCATCTTCAATAGCTTGCGCAAGAATTGCCATAAATTCATTAACACTATTTGTGCCATTCTTTTCTGCTTGTTCTTTTGCTTCCATAGCAAGAGTAGGCATAATAATGGTTACTGGACAAATATTACCACGACCGTCTTTCTGCGCAGCAGATATATAATTATCATACAAATAACCAGAATTAATAACTGTTTGAATATTCTTTTTATAAGAATCGAGGGCATTTATATCAGCGCCATTCTGGGTCCTGCATCCCATTGTAGAGAATAATTCTGTTGAAACTTGATCTTGTTTAATTCTTATTTTTTTCATTTTCATAATCCTCCTTAAATTTCCAAACATATCCGCCTGCGGTTTTTTGTTTTCCATGTAAAACAGCTGAAATACCGCCTTTCCAGATATTATTTTTTTCACCTGCTTCTAGAACACTATTATACTCAGCAATAAAATTACCTTTTTTATCCAATTGAACTACAGGTTTTTTAGGAGGTCTTCCTTTGTATCCATTAGCTTTTGCAGATTCTTGTTTATTTTTTATGGCTAATGGAAAAGTAATATTTTCTTTTTGCGTACACCATCTTAAATTTTTAACATTATTATTTAACCTATCTCCATCAATATGATCTACTTGATTACGATTTAATTTTATATCTTCCTCAGTTTTTGGGATAAAAACTTCTGCAACTATTTTATGAACTAAACCAAAACTTAAAGCATAATATCCCCAGTCATTTATTTTTACTTCAATTATTTGCCCATCTCTTTTAATTCTCCCAAAATTTGAAACTTCCCAAATACTTGCATAAGGATGCTTATTGTCTTTTAAATTTCTAAATATTTTCCATTGCTCTTCCATTTTAAGCATCCTCCTCATCATCGTATATTTCAAGCATTAAAATTTCTTGTAAAGAAGGATTTTCTTCTAGTCTTTTAATTAAAGTATTATAATCTTGTGGACTTAATGAATTAATATACTCTTCTTTTTGTTGTCTATCATAATGAATCCAATCTTCTTGCATTTTAACATTACAATTAGCATAATTAGGATATAGTCTTTTTGCTGTTGCTTTAAGAGCTTTTCTATATAAGAAATAATTAGGCGTACCTTTTTTATTATTAATACCTTTCATATATTGGAATATACCACAAGGGAAAATACTTGTTTTATGGTATTTACCAACGCCTGCGATAAGAGCATCAAGTAAAGCTTCCGTTACAAGCTGTCCCTCTAAAAGAGTACAGGTACCATAGTTAATAGATGTAAAAGGAAGTTGATTTCCGCTACGAGATTGCAATGTATTAAGGTTATGATACATACCTTCCGCAGATTGCTTTAATTCTTCTTTGAGCATATCCATTGCATATTGATATACTTTATCACTATATTGTTTATATTCTTCTGCATCTATTGCCTTATCTTTATAAATTTCCCATCCTTCGGCGGAAAAGTTTAATATATATTTTATGCCATTAATATAATGTTTATTAAAACTTTTTCTTACATAAGGAACCATAGTCCAATCAAGGTGAGAAGCAGAGACTCCTCCAAATTGTTGTAAAGATTGAATTTGAAATAAAACTGCAATTAACTGAAAGGCTGTTCTGATTGAGTTAGCGGGTCGAACATCTGTTTGACGAGTATTAAAACCAGATGCTAATAGTTTATCAAAAGGAATCGTTAAACAATTATGGTCACCAACTGCATAATGGTCTAAGTCGTGAGTGTAGATACGATTTTTTAAATGATTATCACGAGCCTTTTCAGACATTATTTCATTTAATGCAATATCACGAAGAATAACACCAGCTGCTTCACCAATTCTTCCACCAAAAGAATGTTCGTCAACATTTGCATTTTGATTTTGAACATTTAAACTCTGGAGTTTTTCTCTGACCATTTTAATTAGTTTAGAGTTTCTTTTTCTTTGTTGGGTTCTCTCTTCACGATACATAATGTATGCTTTTGCAACATCATGCCTTTTTGTTGACATTAAACCATTTTCGACATAATCTTGTATTTCTTCAATCCCCAATACCCTATCTTTACACATTGCTTCAATATAGTCAGCAATATTTTCTGCTTTTGAGATGGCATAATCAGTTAATTCGCCATCTACGGCAGCAAAAGCTTTTAATACTGCACGCTCTATTTTATTTTTATCGAATGGAACCAATCTACCATCTCGTTTTGTTATTTGAACCATTTCAATGTCCTCCTTAATTATTTAAATAGTTTAAAGGAAACATATCCTTAAAGTATATGAAAAAATCATGAGAAATATTTATCTATTTGGTCCATAATATCTTGAGTAAAAGGTTGAGATAAAAAGTTGGTTCCACTTGATTTAATCACCATACAGTTCTTTTTATTTTTCATATAATCAGAGTTATGTAAATAGTTATCTAAATGAAAAAAATCATTTTCATCAGAGATAAAACGTCTACAAATTTCACGGCAATCTGGATACTCTTCTCTATTTAAACTTCTTAATAAACGAGTCTTTTCGTCTGTCTCTACACAACAAAACATAATATTATATTTGTCTGGTTCTTTTTCTGCTATTTTTATTAAAGATATAATTCCGCTTGGATTAAAAACTCCAATATTGGTTTTTGAAGTTCTTAGGTCATCAATACCTGTACCATAAAACCAATCCTTCTTAAATTCTGTATATTCTAACATTTCACTTTTTGCAACTTTTTCTGAAAAAGTGAATTTATCAATAAAATGATAATCAATACCATCTCTTTCATTCTCTCGCGGCGGGCGCGTTGTATATGAAACTATAGCATGATAATTTTTATTTTTACATAAGAACTTGAGCAGGGTGTCTTTCCCTACTCCACTCTTTCCAAATATTGCAACGATATTATACATCTTCATCCTCCACTTGATATCTTTCACTTGTCAATGTAATATTTTTCCCATTAACATCTATTATTTTATATAATTGATGACCGGGAGTATTATAGTATGTTTTTGATACAAATGTATCGTCTTTACGATAACCTTGTATCATTAGCTTGGTTCCACGTTTAAACCAAGATTTTTCTTTTACGTGTTTTACACCTGTTTCATCTTTTTCAGATATTTGCTTTTTAAACATTGCATAATATTCTTTTGTGAACTTAACATTGACAACCCCGTCAACCGTTAATAAAGCTATAGATGCTCGCGCATCATTTTTACCTATTACTGTTCCAGCAATACGAGTTATCTTATAAACAGGAAGTTGTCTACCTTTCTTTTTATAATAATAATCTACTGGTGGAGTTGTTGGCATATCAAAGAAGTTCTTTATGCCATACTTATCAAAATCAATATCTTTAAGTTCATGGTCATGATAATAGAAACACAATGCAGACATTTCCCATGCAGAAACTGTGCCATCTGCATACTTATCCCACATTTCAAAGAACAATCTTTCATTAAACATCTGCAAAATTTCTTCTTGATTATCTTTCAACCATTCTCTTGCGCCATCCATTGCTTTTGTATATATCTTTGACCATATTTTTTCTTTAATGCAAGGAACTCCCGCAACTACTTCTAAAATATCACAGTCAAATCTTTTTTCATAAAAATCATAACAATCTTCATCTTTTAATACTAAATAAGAACCTGCTTTAAAGTTTGCTTTTATATACTTATTAAAATTAAAGATGTATTTATATTCAACCATACTATCAGGAATTAATCCTTTTTGTATTAAACCACTAAAATTTTGAAGATTAAGTTTACTTTTTGGTTCTGACACTCTTGAAATATAAATAGCCATGATAAGAATACGAGGATCAATGCCTAATTCATTTGCCCACTCTATTTCAAGATTATCAAATGCACCACCTTTAATTAAAGAAATCATTGTTGGTTTTTTTAAAGGACAACGATTTAAAAAGTCATAAAAATCTTTATAAGGGCGTCCAGCAATAATTTGCTCAATTTGCTCTTCATTTACTTGTGTAAGAGGTCTTAACCCATACAGAATCTGATTGTTTTTTGCGTCTGGCTTAAAAGATAGATCAGATTTATTTATATCAACAATAGATACCTTAATACCTCTACTAATTATTGTGCCAAGTGCTCGTGCAATCTTTTCATAATTTGCTGTTTTCTTCTTTTTCTTTGCGCCAATAATTGTCTCTTCTTCATCCTCATCATCATATTCTTCATCTTCATCTTCTGAACTGCTATTGATAATAAGACACGCTGTATTCCAATAAATTGGATTCCAATGTGTTGCTAAAAACGCTGTTTGATATCCAATGAAACTATACGCTAATGCGTGAATAATTGAGAATGAGTATGTTGCTTGCGGCTTAACCCCACATTCCCATATGTATCTACCTAAATTTGGAGACCCCGCACTTGTTTGAACTTTCATTTTTAATTCTGGGATCCTTTTAACCTGCTTTTTTGCAACAATTTTTCTTGCTGTATTCGCTTCTGCCAATGTAAAATTACATATATCTTTGTCCATTAACATTAACATTAGCTGCTCTTGTGATGGAGGCACTCCAAATGATGGTTCAAAATAAGGTTTAACAGCCTCAACTTCCTTTGCTGTTAGTCCATATCTTCTCATTTCATCATACCAAAGAGATATATTTTCTTTAAAACGAATATATTTTTCCATTGGTGGTTCTGCACCTTTTTCACTTGGTGCAAGACGCATTAATCCATTTGAATCCGCAAGCTGTCGCATTGTACGAGGTCTTATCTTTTTTGCTGCTTGACTACCAACTTCTGAATCAAACTGAAACAAATTTAAAATTTCATTTCTATCTATTGCATCCCATACTTTTGTGTTTTCTATATTTAATTTTTCTGGTGCTAAATATTTATCATAAACTTGTCTTATTGTAAGATCTGGTTCAATCTCACCATCTTCCTGAAGAAGATTTATACATTGTACAATTTTATCTTGAATTTCAGTTACAAGAAAATCATACTTTGTTAATCCCATATATTCAACTTCATGCAAATCCCATTGTGTGATAATATCACCGCTTGGAGTTTTCATAAATGCACAATGTTCATATGGATCATTCTCAAAAAAGATAACGCCAGATGCATGTGAACTTCTTGCACTAACCAAATCTTTAATTCCCATAATAATATCAATAAGACCATCATATTGATAAATTTCATTTATAAAAGGCTGTATTGGTTTTCTGCCCTTTTCCTCATTACCATATAATACATCTTCTATTGTCCACTGTTCACCACGCTCTACGGGGATAAGACTTGACAAATACATTGATATATCAATATCAATGCCATCTGGATATTCTTCACTTCTATAACCTCTACAAGCTGTCTGAACTGTTGACTTCGGAGATTCTGTTTTAAATGCGGCAACAAGAGTACAGCCTAAATTATTTCTTGTTATTACGTCTAAATTTTTATCTATATAATTACGACGCTCTTCTCTAATCTTTCTTAAAATTAGAGGACGCTTACCTGGTGCTATATCAATATCAATATCTGCAATTTCTGCTCTTTCTTCATTCATATAGCGGAACCAAGGTAAGTCCCATTTAATTGGGTCAAGCTGAGTTACTCCTAATAAATAATGATTAAGACCTGCACAACTTGAGCCTCTTCCTGCGCCAATTGGGCTTCCGCATTCCCATATTAAATTAATATAATGTTGTAAGGTTACGGGATAAGAAAACATATTTGTATCAAGTTTTTCGCCGATGATCTTTTTTGTGCGGGCTTCTTCTTCAAGACGCTTTACATATACAATATCAGCAATATTACTATCCCAATTAATGCCCTTATTTTTCATTCCCTCAAAACATTGATTAACCCAATATCTCTCCATTTTATCTTTTGAGTTAAATAATTCTCCAAGAATAGGAAATTCTTCCTCCCAAACAAAATGTGTACGGGGATAATCTTTTATTTCTACTGTTGGAATCTGCTGTGTATGGAACAATGAATAGTTTTCAATTTTATTATATATATCCATACTATTGCGGAACATTTTCTCTGTGAACATCTCATCATAAGATGATTGAGATAAATTCTCAATTATTTCTTCATTTGTTTGAAGATAAGAAAATTCGTAGAATGTATCAACTTCTCTTTCGCCATCTTTTGAATTAAGAAATGCTTTATGAATAAACCTATCTTCTTTTTTCAAATAATGTGCATCAGTTCCAACAACCATAGGTACTTCAAAGCATTGACTGATAGAGATTAATCTTCTATTGACCATTATCTGATCTCTTGAACATCCTGGCGCACATTCTATATAAAAATCTTCACCAAAAATGTCTTTACACATTAAAAGAAAATCTATAATACCATCACGGGCTTCCTGTTTACTCTGTGTATCTTCTAATTTTTCTGCTTCAATCAACTTTTTTGTTAAAGTTGATAATTCCCCTCCAAGACAAGCAGTTGTTCCAATTAAAGAATTAGGATATCTTTGGCATATTTCTTTTAAATCATCATATGTTGTTATAACCCTTTCAAGACGTCGATCTTCAAATGAATTAAACCATGCTCTTGATGATAACTCTTTTAATGCTCTATAACCTTGTGCATTTTTTGCAATTAAAATAAAATGAAAATATTTCTGTCCTTTTTCTCTATTCGGACATAAATAAATTTCATTACCTAATGCAACTTTAAATGTTGGATTAGTTTCTGCTATTTTTTGAGCAAACTGATTAGCTTTAACATGAGCACAAAGTGCCTCGTGGTCAGTTATGGCAATACCTGCTAATCCATTATCAATAGCTCTTTCAATTAATCCTTCAACAGAGTTAATACAGTCAATCAATCTTATATTGCTATATACAGTGTGCGCATGTACTTCAAATCGCGCGTCATTGATTGAATTAACCATTTTATCACCTCATTTTTTATCTATATATATTATATCATATTTTTAATAAAAAATCAAATCAATTATCGTATCAAGATTAACTTTTTTGAACTTCTAGTCGCCGCTGTATATAACCAACGAGCATGCTCTTCCTTATCATATGGGAAGCTTTCTTCATAGACAAGAACTTTCTCCCATTCGCTACCCTGTGCTTTATGACAAGTAATAGCATATCCATATGTGAAGCTCTTTGGAATTAATCTACTAAAATTATGATTTTTATAAAGTCTATAATGCTCCTGCGGAGATAAATATGGTTTTCCTTGAGAAAATTCATATTTATCCATATCCATAATGCCAAAATTATCATCAATTTCACTTGTAAAAGTTGCGGAAATAATCGGAATCTTATTATCTTTTATTCTCATACCTTTGGGCGGATAAAAATTTTGTTCAAAAACATTACTTGCATATCCAATAGTACCATTCATAAGAGGAGGACCATCATCTCCTGCAGTATGTTCCCAATAATTTTGTAGGCAAATAATCTTTTCTCCTTCATCTACAAGAACCTCTGGTCTCATTCCACATAGTTCGCGCATTTGCTGATTAAGAGAGTTTCTTACTCTATTGGTTCCGCACAAAACGATATCAGCCCAACTAAGCATACCTTCACTCAAATCTCCTTTTGACGCCACAATGACTTCATTAGACTTTTGATATGCTATTGGTTTGTGATCTCTAATCTGCATCGTTAGCCTAATAATGTCACTCTCCGCAGCTTGTCGAACAACTTCTTCAAGAAATATATGCGGTGTATCAAGTAAATGATTATCATTCTTTTTATCTATTGGCGGAAGCTGACCAGGGTCGCCCAAGAAAATAACATAAACAGGATATTTAAACAAATCCTGTATAAGTTCCATACTTACCATTGATACCTCATCAACAACAACTACTCTATATGGAATAAAATCAACATTTGTTTTTATAAATTTTCCATTGGGAAGCATTTTGTGCATATAAAGTAATCTATGTAATGTGGAAACATTTTTATTTCCTTTTTGGCGAAGAACATTAACCGCCTTTCCAGTAAAGCTCGTATAGACAACATCAACATCTGGGTCAATGTGCGGCAGTGACTGTACTATCGCTGCGACAGAAGTTGATTTACCTGTTCCCGCGTAACCGCTTATAACAGTATACTTTTCCCCTCTATTATATCTCTCTGTCGTAACGCGTATAGCTTCTTCCTGTTTTAATGTAAATTCCATAAGCTAACTCCTTCTTTTTTTCTATATTTATATTATATCATTTTTTATAAAAAATTTCAAGTTAAGGGGGTTTTGGCTCAAAAAATCCAAAACCCCTCCTTGAATCCAAAATGCCGTCATTAGCGCCCCGAGCAGCTTTTAGAAGTCATACCTTAGCTTATTATCGACTTGAAATTCCTCTATAAATATTTGAGGAGTGGTTTTTCCTCCCCACTGATTAGCATTACATCTACCAACAAGAGTGATAGTAACTATTTCATTTTCATTAAATAATGCAACCTCTGCAGCAGTTGCTTTAAACTTCATAATATCAACGCCGCAATTAGTTGATATTTTTATTGTGTCATCTTTCTTTGAATAAATAGTAACTTGACTTCTTTTTACTTTTAATTTTTCTACAGCAACAAATGGTTCATCAACATCTTGTCCCCATAAATCTTGTCCAGCAGAGCCAATTTCAAGTATCTCTTCACCATTAATGTGATCTCCGCTATAAATAAAATCAACATAATAAAGAGGCTCAACTTCGATATCTTTTAATTTTTCGTCTGTTTTTGCAATAAAATCATCTATTTTATCAACCTTTAATGAAAGACCAAAAGCATTAGCGTGCAAAACTGACTATTTTTTATTAATACTAAAAGAGTATTAAAACACCCATTTCGAGATACGTATCAATAGTATCCCTACTCCATATATTATGGATAGTCGATACAGGATTAACAATAATCATAAACAATTCTATTTTCTAATAGGGTAAGATAAATTAGGATTAAAATGATTTTTACCAATATTAATCATAGTTACTGCAGACCTATTCCAACCAACAGCTGCGCCGATTTCTTTTTGAGACATATTTGTTGTTTGAAGTAATTCAATAACTTTTTCAGCTTTTTTATTGTCCAAAATTCGTTCATCGGGTCGAAGGGGGTACGTTTCATTAGGATCCTTCCAACTAGTTCCATTTTTGATATGTCTTACCATATCATACGTAATCTTATGCTTTTTTACAATCTGTTTTAATGGAATTGAAAAATTTTTTAAATCTTTTTTTATTTCATTAACTTGTTCTTGAGATAAAAAGGTATGAGATCTTACTGGTGGCTCCTCTCCGCCCATTAAAATATTGTATCCATATGGTTTGTAACTTCGATATTTTTGGATATAATATTTTTCTTTTTCATTATAATCCTCAAACCATCCAAGTATTTCAAAAGAAAAGTTTTCAATGCCATACTTTTGAATAGCTTTGTTAATTAAAGAAGTATACATCTCATGTTTTTGACAATGTTCATGAAATCGCTGTTCTGGATGAATGCTCTGCCCAATGTATATTTTATGATTAATTTTATTTTCTATTTTATAAATTGCTTTTTTCTGATATTGTTGTTTCATAATTATACAACTCCTTATTTTTAAAGTATTATAATTATGATTATTGTTTTTCCCACGAGATTTTACCCTCGTTAGCATATAATTAATATATACCCCTTTGATGAAAAGGAAAAGGTGTTACGGGCCACGCTACTAACCCTGCGCATAATCTACTATTTCACTACCAAGAGATTCACAAATGTCTTTAAAACTATCAACACCACTTTTAGAATATCCACGCGCAGACCCACTATAAAATGTATCTTTTTCTTTTGTAGTGCGCGTTAAGATACAACATGGGCGCTGATACTTTGCCATGATTTTATTGGCAACCAATCCCGCAAGACCAGAAGCGATTTCTCCTTGATTTAAAAGAAATAAAAGAACTGAATGTTCCATCATGTTATTTGTTTCTATTCTTTTCTCTAAAAGTTCAACTGCCTTATCTTGCTCTCTTGTTTGACGATTCTTCACATTCGTTGCAGTTCTAACAGCTTGTTCAACGAGTTTTTCCGTTTGTCCTTTACATCCTCTTTTGGTTGAGGGGACGACATCAAAAGCATACATTTTCAACATAGATTTAAACAATAAGCATTTCTCTTCTTCTGCTCCTGTTCGTGTAACTGCATTAACAAAAGGAACAATATAAAAAGCTGCTCCAATCGGGGTTATATGGCTTCCAAGAGAGTATGCGTTTTTTTGAGCCATATAATAAATAAAAGGATTTACAATATTTGCGTATTGAAGACCTTTGTTTACTAAATGCTTTGTTTCTATTGAAAGTAAACTCATCATATCGCCGACAAGGCCCATAGCAAGTAAATCTAAATATTTATTAGCAAAATCTGTATTAAAAATATTTTCATCTAAAAATCTACAAAGTTGCCATGTTACTCCTACTCCACTAAATGCTTTATTGGGATAGTCACAAATTTGATTATTTATTACAATTGCATCTTTAGATTCCGCATCAACCTCATGGTGGTCAACAATGATGATAGGGATTCCTTTTTCACGAAGTTGCTGATGTTCTTCATAATCATTACTGCCTGCGTCAAGACATATTACAAGGTCTGCATTTAGGGCTTTTTCTATCATATCTTTTAGCCCGTGTTGTTTACCCTCATGATGTTGCCATGTGATGCATTCTTTAACTTTATCATTCCCATAGACATCACAAAGATAGTTTATAAAAAGGGCGGCAGATGTATAGCCGTCCATATCAGAATCCACAGGCATAAAGATTTTCATATTTTCTTCAAATGCTGCCTTAATAAGTTGCCCTATACATTGTAGCTTTTGCTCTCCAAAAAGACGATAATCATTAATGTCATTATCTGTTGTATTTAAATAAAGATTAATTTTTGAGGGGTCAACTCCTCTATTAATTAATACTTGTTCAATTGTTGAATACTTTGGATTTGGTTTATTAATTAAATTGTATTTCATTTTAATGTACTCCTTATAACAAAATCATAGGTTGTTCCCACCTTTCTGCGAACACATAATCACGATTTGGTAAAACTATATTTAATAAGTCTGTTTTTGATATATCTAAATCAACATAACATTTCTTCCATTTCTTACCTCTTGTTCTATTATCAATAGGAAGTATTTCCCAATATTCATCTGGCGCCTCTAATCGTGTATTATATATATTTTTAGTTTTTATTATTCTTACGCCTGTAACTCCATCTTTATGTAGCTGCTCTCCAATTTCCATTAAAAAATCAAGTGCTTTCTGGGGGTGCTTTGTGTATATTAATATCATAATGTAATTCTCTCCTTAAATAACTTTATAAATTTTTCTGGTCCTTGGTCTATTGGAGAATCCTTATATCTTAATAGATTATTTTTATCGAATATAAAAGAAATCAAAACATATTTTTTATATTTATCATTTATTGACTCTAACTTTTTTGTCCATCTTTGGAACTCTTCATCTCCAGCTTGTTGCCACTGTCTATCAAAAGCTATAATAATTTCTTCAACACCAAGTCCTTGTAATAACTTAAATTGCGCCATTGTAAAAGAGCTTCCACAAGTTGCGACAGATACATCGCCTTCCTTCCCAAAGTATGAACGATGTAACAAACAACTCTTTTCACTTTCATAGACAATAGCTTTTCTTGTTGCCGCAATGTTCTCTTTGCTATTGTTTAAATTATAAAGATTAAAGCCAAGAGGATGGTTAAACATTTTTCCTTGAAGAACGGCGGGTCTATATTTACCATAATCTTCAAGTTCTTTGACTAGTGTTCGTTCTCTTATTCCTATTAATCTTCCAAACATATCATAATGCGGAATTATAACGCCAAGTGTACAGGGGTCATATGCTATTCCGCACTCTTGCTCAACTTCATATATAATACCTTCATTCTCCCAAGGTTCGATGTGAGGACGAGGATAATTTTGAATAATTATGTTATCATAAATATTCATTTCTATTCTTTGTTCAGATATTTCTTCATCTTCATATCTTTTAAGAATATCCCAATCTGGCAAGGACATATATAGTCCAGAAAAGCCTTCTTCTCTATGATTTTCTAATGGGATACCAAAATAATGAGCAACAAACCAAATAGAATCATACAATGTCCAATCTCTATAAATAATTTCTCCATTATTATCTTGAAGTGGTCTTTTTTCTCCCATAACTTGTTTTACTCTTGTTGTTAAATCAAATATATCAAAAGCTCCGCCTTCACATTCTGTAAAACATTTAAATAATCTTGTATTCTCATAGTAGAATAATTTATGGCTTCCCTCCCCTGGTGGATTGTGGCATATCGTTTGTGCCACAAAATACCCACCGTACATCATAGGTTCTCCGCCCAAATCAGCAACAAAATTAAACACTTGGTCAATAGACAAGGAATTTTTGATTTTATTTTTTTCTTCCCTGTTTTCTGACATTATTGATCACCTTTCTTTTCTATTACTCCTATTTCCATGTCTTGGACAGGAATAATTCTATATGAATAATCTGTTATATATAACGGTTCAAAACGGCAACTATGCTTTTTGGCTTTACACCATAATAATATATTATGATATTTATTTCCTCTATTTTTATAAACAACCATTTTTACATCTGGAGTTTCTAAATTCTTTTTTTGGATGAGCGGAGATAGTCCTTCTAAATCTTCTGGCATAACATCAAACATAATAATACCAACATCTATTTTATCTGCAATCGCTTTCGCACCTCTTAATAAATTTTGGTCATAAACTTTTGCATCTCTATAGTCACCGTTAAGCTGCGTTGAAGAAATAATGAATACTCCGTATTCATTACATATATCTTTCAATCTTGTTGATATCATAAATAGAATGTTATCTTCGCGCAAACCTTTAACTCCAGATTGAGATGATATCTCCCCAAGAATTGCCATACTTGAATGAATATAGTCATGGCATATATATTTAACATTATGTTCTCTTATCTCTGCTTTTATAGAGTTTTCGATATCTTTCATTGTAAAGTTGGGTAGCGTAACTATATATATTGGTGAATCAGCAATAATGTTTGCTGCTTCATAAACTCGTTTTTCTTCTCCCATATCATATTCATAACGGACAATATGATCTTCATCTACATCTGCAAGAAAAGCCATCATCATTGTTTGTATTTCATCTTTTTCTTGTTCTGTAGTTATGTAAAGTGTTGGTTCTTTTGTTCCATTGGGAACCCATTTTCCATCTTTATAAATCTTATTGCATGCAAAGTTACAAGCATCCGCAATCATAGAACGAGTCTTTCCGACACCTGTAGGCGCAGATCTTAAATAAAACTTTTTTAATCTAGCACCTCTTGTAACTGCATTAATTAACGGACCATAAAGCGGATAGCCAATTGCAGGCTCTTCTTTTAACTTTGTCAATAAATCAAATATTCCATCTCCAGCCTGCATACTTTTATGGTTAACATTATCTAAAATACCATTCTTAATTGAAGATATTTTATTGTCAATCATATCAGCTAATTCAACAAGAGAATGGTTATCTATAAAATCTTCTTGTTCTTGCTTCTTTTGTGCATCAAAGATATTATCAATATCATAAATCCAGCTTAAATCTAAGCCAATTTCACTATAAGCTCTAAATAAGCTCATTTTCTTTACTCTATTATAATAATAATCAAATGCAGCAATCATATTTTTATCAAGAATTTCTTGTAAATATTCGTGCCCTTTATTTGTTTTATAAATTGCATAAGATTTCGGACGCTGTGCGAGATAATCTTCAATAGCATTTATATCAATTTTTTTTGCACCAAGAATATGCAAATTGTATATTGTACCAAACAATACTTTATGAAATCTTTCTGGGAAGTCAGTCTCATTAAAAGAATAACGGTTATCATCCAATAGTGAAGGATCTTTAAAAACAGAGCCAATAACTTGAATGATTGCGGAAGTATCTATATATTTACTCATCATCGTCCTCCAAATTAAATAATTCTCGTCTTTGTAGTTCTGGTACACAAGTTGGTGAATGAATCGTTACACTCTTGGGCGGAGGAATAGATACATCTTCTTCTGCTGCCAACTCTCCAAGATATAGATGATAATAATAATCCTTAACATCTTCATAAATATAGGGAATAATCCCTATTGTGTTATTAGATTTAGAGATAGGATTATTTTTTAATTCATAAAACCAATGTAAACTTTTCCGCATACCAACATAAGTATAACCATATTCCTGCCGAAAATCTTTAATTTGTTTTATAACTGTTGGCAATACAGCGGGAACATTATATAATTTTTTAATATAATTTATTAAATCATTATAGTCTTGTTCTTGTTTAGAAATATTTTTTTGATGTTCGGGGACACATTTTGCGTGGGCAAATCTTCGTGCGGATATCTGGATAAATGCTTCTTTATCACGATTGAATCGATCCCCACAATAAATGCAGGTTACCATATGCATATAATCACCCCATTTTCATTTATATATATATATATTATAACATATTTTTTTATAAAAATCAAGACCGCCAATGCAGGCGGTCTATCTATATTAAGCGATAGTCTCTTTTAGTTCTCTCAAATCTGCTACAATCAAGCTAAGCATTTCAACCTGCTCTCTCGTGCACTGAGAAACTTTCTTTCCTCTACCAAGATATCTTTCTGTAATTTGTACAATACGGGGGGCAATTCTTTTATTAAATTCATCTTCATTAGCGCCATCCATAAGACTTCCAACAACCTCATTAAAGTCATCCATTAATTTGTCATAATCAAGTTCAGTTGGCGCAACATAAACCTCCGCCTTATCCGTAATAAACTGGTCACCCTTCTCTTCCGCTTCTTTCGTAATTGCTTCATTCAATGCATTCACAAGTTCATCATATGTAGAACCAATTTCCATTGGAAAATACTTAAAGCGACTTCCCGCAGAAACTGTACCATCTTCAGAACGGAATGTGATTCTGCTCTGTCTTACACCATCAGCGATTACAGGATGCATATATCCGTAAAGATCAGCCATATTTTCAATAATGGCTCTATATGTGGTCGTAACAGATGGCCTTACTGTTGAATATTCGCTGCCATCTTGTCTTTTAAAGGTTCCTTCTTTTGCATGAGAAATAAAATAAACAGCATAACCCATCTGAGTAATGGCGCGAAATGTCGTTTCAAATTCTCTCTTTAGCATTGTCCAACCCTGTCCATAGGGGACGCCAGAAATTGAATCGACATCATTTTGGTCACAAACATACTTTTCGCAAAGTTGAGCCGCAATATCAACAGTATCAATGATAATAGTTGAAAACTTCTCTTTTAGCTGTGGCTTTTTAAGCTGGCTTACAATCTGTTTCATTTCTGACCAAGTTGTAACATCTTGCGCATAAATATTAGCAATAGCATTGTATCCTTTTTCAAAGGCAAGTAGAAGTGGATTTGGCATTTTTGAGCCTAATGTTGTTTTTCCTACTTTTGGTTCTCCATAAATATATGTAATATATCCTCTTAAATCTCTTGATATTTTATGTGGTTCTAGTTCTAATAAATTAATTGCCATATTTTTTAACTCCTTTACCTAAAATGATTAGAATAGATGGGGGGCTTTATCAGCCCCCTATGCTATTAATTAAAAATCCTTAAATGCGCTCTTGTTTACAGGAACGGTTGCCTTACTTCCGCCACCAATCATCGGACCTGCGCCATCAGCTTTAGAAGCTGCATATTCCTCAGCTGCCTTACGAACTTCTGCAAGATGAACCTCTCTATCCTGCAATGCCTTTTTAAGCTCTTCCATAGTGATTGTGTCTTCTGTGTCGAACTCATAGCCAGCTCTCATATTTGTGATAAGCCATTCTCTATTAACTTTTTCTGTATAAGTAACCTTCGGAGGACCGCCCCAAGCTGTTTCTTCCTCATGCGCAATCTTAATGGTTGAGTTAATAATATTACCCCAAATCTTTGTGAAGAATGGTTCTCTCTTAGAGAAACCAATACCCTCCATATAATCTATACCATCGGGATCACGAAGTGTGAAAGTTACAGGACTAATTTCACCTCTAAAATTGAATACATAACCATTAATCTGGAGGCTCGGACTTTCAATACCCTTCTCTTCATCTGCTTCAATGCGCTTCATAGAATCAAAAACAACATCTTCACAGAACTCATTTATTTTAGCAGGATCATCAGGGAGTGAAGTTACCTCATTAATAAAACCACTCTGTACCTTTACTGTACTGCCCTCTTTTTCCTGCTTTGTACTATACCAATCATCAGTTACGATTGTGGCATTTGTGATTGTAAGCATCATTGCCGCATCTTTACCAACTTTTTCAACCGTTGGCATTGGATCAGCTGTCATAATCTTATGTAACATTACATACTTACTATTGTCCTTACCGCTCTTTGTCTTTGGCACCTCATAGACATATGAAACAGGAATTACATTTAGCATTTCCTCATCAGTTGCAATATATAAATCACCTTTAATGAATTCTGTACCAAAATTTGGACCTTCCTTCTTAACTGTGAATGTCTTAAGATCTGCCTTAAAAAGTCTTCCTGCAAGTGATACATTATTAATCATATTCTTTTTCATATTATTTTGTTCTCCTTTTTAATTAGTCAATGTTAAAATCAATACCGTTTTCTGTTAATCTATATGTTACAGGGGATTCACTTGCCTTTTCTACATACCCAATCTCTACAAGTTTTCTCATAGAACCAGATACAGAACGACCACTTTTGCCAAGCATCTCACCAATAACCTTACTTGTCCATTCTGAACTTGTGTTTGTCTTCATTACAGTTAGAATTTCTTTTGCGGCATCAGTTAGCTTAATAGTTGAAGGGTCAGGACAATAAGTTTTAAAGAAAAATTCTTTTGCCTCTGCACTCAAATTAAAATTACCATTCTCAATACCTGTCTTAACTTCTCTAATAAAAATTTCTTTATTGCTCATAAAATGAACCTCTCTTTAAACTTTCTATATATATTATAACATATATTTTTTTAAAAATCAAGAAATGAGCAATTCTTTTGCATAGGGAAGCGATTCAATCCATTGACAGATTACTCCCCACTCTCTATGTAATCTATGATTCTTGCGCTGACGATATACGTTGCGAAGCTCCTCATAGTTCGTGTCTCTTGTTCGGAGCTGTAAAAATCCCTCGGGAAGAAGCTGCTTAGCTATTTCAATGAGGTCATTCATTGCCTCCGAATTACCCGCTGCTTTTTCAATAAGATACTTATTTCTCATATCGTTTAGTCTGTCTACTATATCGCCCATGAGAATATCAATAGTGTCACTATAGACAAACTGTTCAAGAGAAATAGGCTCTTTATTGTTTAACAACTTATGCATTGTAGAACAACTATTTTGCGTATTAAAATGATATGTGTCAAATTCAGACCATATATATCGCGGGAGCATGAAGTCTGCTGCAACATGAATCATACGAAGATACTTCCTATGTTCAGGTCCTGCTTTAATAAGATTCTGTGCCAACTTCATATCATTATCTCCAACAAAAGCAAAAGTATCTCCATCTTCTACTGTATCGGTTCTCTCCCAACTATTCATAGGATTTCTCATTCCGCGCATAGCGTGTTCAAAACCCCAGACTGATGTGTTTTCAACTTTAATTTTTTCTAAGTTTTGTATCATTTATTATTTCCCCTTTGATATTCCAGCAAGAATATTATATCCAAAGTCTTTCGACATATAGGCATCTATGTAATATTTTTCTCTTTCATTTAAATCTTTTTGAGAACACTTTTCCAATAGTTCCCAAGTAAAGTTCCATAATCCATCTTCAAGCATTGCTTTATAGAGTTTATTATTTGCGGGGGTATCTATTCCAAGGCCGCATTTAGCATGGCTCTTAAAGCGCGCAGCCACATCTGTCGCCTGCCCGATATAACACCTATTGTTTTTAATATTTGTTATTTTATAAATACCACAGACAGTAGAAGGACCAAGCACCTTTGTACATAATGCAGTCATAGGCTTTTGGTACCATGTAGACCAAATAAGCATACTTACTGCCCGCTTGTTATTTACTTTCTTTTTAAAATCTTCAAATAAAAGGATATCAGAGATTTCTTCTTCTTTTAAAACAATTCTAAAGAAATCTTGTTTTTCTTTTAACTTCTCTTGCTGAATCGCGGCTTCTTGTATTGCTCGCCAAGCATTTTTTAATTGTTCAATTTCTTTTTCGGTTTGTTCTTTATCTTTTAGAATTTCTTTTTTTGATTCTTCCCATTTCTTTTGACATTCAAGTATTTTTTCATCATACTCTTTATCTTTCTTTTCATAATCTTGCTCAAGAATTGAACAAAAATTACGAAAAGCCTTGCGGGAAGTTTCTTCCATCTGTTGTTCTATTCGTTTTTGCCTACTAACATTTTCACAACTTGTTTCTAATTGTTGTTGTTTATCCCTAAT
>CACYVR010000001.1:0-60297 GCA_902777885.1 uncultured Methanobrevibacter sp. | reverse complement strand
TATTGTATTATTATGGTTATCGGCATCTTCTTTGAGACATCTTTCTTCTTTCTTTAAAATTTCAATATGCTCTTGCATTTTTTCTATTTCACAAGAAAGATGGTCTCGATAGTCTCGCATTTTATCAGCTTTTAAACCAAGTAGTACAACAAGACTTACACAAACAACAAAAACGATAGCAATAATCCCAAACGCGCCTACAGCTCCTAAAAGTTCCATTTAATCACCTACTCTGTTTGGTCCGTTCCTTTACGAGCCTTTTCCCAAAGAGAATAGATTAAACTATTTATTGTAGGATTTGTGTTATCATATTTACTAATGGCATTTGTAACCCAATTAATCGTTTCTGTGCGCTTATCCTTTTTTGCATAATCTGCTAGCCAGCGTACAAAATCTGTTTCATTACTGTCAGGTATTTTTCCTTCATAAATAGACAATATATTGCCGCTATCTTCATCTCTTAAATATATCCATATAGTAGCATGATCATTCTGCTCTTGCACTTTTTGAATAATATTTTCATAAGTTTTATAAACTGTTTCTATATTTGTTGTAATATTGCTATTTATAAGACTAGTTGCAAATTTCCATTTTATTTCAAAAATCATTATTGCTCTCCTTTTAGTCAAGAAAGGGAGTTAAATCCATTTTTCTTGCATTTAACTCCCTTGTTTCAATGTATATAAAAATTACTCTTCTGCATCAGGATCGAAGCTCTTGCCCTCTGCTGTAAGTTTAATTAGTTTTACACCACGATGTGTGCCATCAGGGTTCTCAACCTCTGCGGGAACTCTCTCCATCAAGCCCTTCTTCTGGAAAGCCTGAGTGATAATACCATTTACTGAACGAGGAGCAAGTCCTAGTGCTGTAGCAATATCATTTGCTGTAACATCAGTGTCACCAATACTAATCATATAATCGAATACTTTTCTTGAATTTTCAGATAACTTTGCCATAATTTTTTTCTCCTTTAATAATAAAAATTTTATTTAATATATTATTTATTCTAAAAGGACTCTTTGTCCTTTATTATACTATTATTATATCATAATTTTTTATGATTGTCAAAAATTATGTAGTCCCATTTGGAACAACATATCATCGAGTTCTAACATATCTTTTACAGATAACCCTCGCATTAACTGTTCAATTTTTCTTTGACTTTCTTCAACTTCATAAGCCTTTTCAATGTTGGCTTCAAGCTGTTTAATTTGTTTTGCAATCTTTTTTAATTGTTTTTCTTTCATTGTATATATTATATCAAAAATTTTCGTACTTTTCAAATCAACGCATCTTAAAGTCCGAACTTTTCAATAAAATCTCCTTCCGAAATGATTTCTATGTTATAGTCTTAGCTAAAAGGAAACTAAAAATTTTGTAGTTTCTAAACATAAATCTTCCATTTTTAGGGTGTCCAATTTTGTATAGGGTATTCTAATCAATGGAATACCATGTTGTTGGCACCATTGGTTTTTAACGTCATCTCTGGTTTGAATCAAAGAGAGATCTTCCCATCCCGTTTGTTGAAAATGTTGAATACCATCATACTCTATTAAATATTTATTATTTACATAAAAATCAAAAAATAATAAATTATCATTATATAAACAGGATTTAAAACTCTTTTGTGCTTCAAATAAAAATCCATTTTCTTGTAATAATTGTATTATTTTTTCTTCACCTTTCGATTTTAAGCATCCGCAAGATTGAACCTGACCCCTAATGAGATCTGAACTTCTTTTAAAACAAATATTGCCGCAATCACATCGACATTTCCATACTACGCAACCATTCTTTCGTTGTGGTGTTAATTCTAAAGCTGTTAATTTACCGAACTTTTGCCCTGTTATATCTTTTAAAGACTTCCTTTCTATATGCCCGCACGATTGTTGTGCATTGAGATTATTAGAGGATATATAACAAATTTTTCCACAAGAGCACTGACATTGCCAAATAATATTTGTTCCTGAATGATATGGAGTTGATTTTAACAAAGTTAACTCATTAATTTTCATACCAGCTTTAAATTTTGCATTAGAATTATTATATTTTATAATTCTTTCTTTTCTTTTCTGAGTATTCAAACAGCCACAAGATTTTTTATTGTTACTTCTTAAATCATGTGAAGTTGCAGTACAATATTTTCCGCAATCACACAAGCATTTCCAGACTATGCACCCATGTTTTCGTTCTTTTGTTTTTTCTACAACTAATAACTGATTGAATTTTTGACCCTTTAAATCTAACGCTTTCCCCATGGGTTATCCTTCTCTCAATTTAAGATTATATTTTTCAAAAAATTGCCTTTCAGATAAAATAGGGATATTGAGTTCTTTTGCTTTTTTGTTTTTTATACTTAAACTATCTATATCATTATTAATTAATATAGTTGTTTTTTTTGTAACAGAAGGACATACTGTTCCGCCATTTGATCTTATTATATTATTTAATTGTTCCCTGTTGTTATTTAACTGGAGCCTACCAGTAATACAAATATTTTCATTTTGCAATATTTGTTCAGTTGAAGCATATTCTTGTGCAAAAGTGGTAAAACTATCTAAATAATTCTCATAAATATAATCTGCCGAAGACCAATCAAATTCCTTTAGTGCCTTATCTTTTGCTGGACCGAACCTATCAATGGTGCTAAAGTTAAATCCATCAACAATAGCATCCATTAGTTCTTCATATGAACTAAAGTAATTCATCAAATCTTTAGCTACTGTCTTACCAATAAGGGGGATGCCAAGAGCAGATATAAATGTTGGGAAAGTTGTGTTTTTACTTTTCTCTATTGCGGCGAGTATATTATCAACTGACTTCGGGCCAAAGCCCTCCATTTGTATCCATTCATCTCTATGGTCTTTTAGAGTATAAATATCTACAATGTCTTTAAGCCAACCTTTATCCCATAGCTTAGTTATTGTTGCTTCAGATAATCCTTTTATGTCCATTCCCTTTTTAGAAGTATAGTGGATAATTTTTTCAATTCGAGAAGTTGTACATTTTGGATTCTTACAAACAGCAATTTTTACAGCACCGTTTTGCTGAATTGAAATAGGCTCTCCGCAACTTGGACATACTTTTGGCACATCAAACATAAATGCGCCCTCTGGTTCCGCAGGAGTAACTGCGCTAATTTGAGGAATAATCTCGTTGGCTTTAAATACTGTTAGTTTATAGCCTGCATACCACGGAAGTGGAGATAACATTTCCATAACGCCAACGTTATGAAGGCTTGCACGGGAAACCGTTGTACCGCCAATATCTATGGGGGTAAAATGAGCAACTGGTGTAAGAACACCTGTTCTGCCAATTTGCCATTCAACACTTTGTAAAGTTGTTTCATATTCATCTTCATAGAACTTGTATGCGAGGCCGCCTTTGAAGTAATTGTCTGTTTTACCCTGTTGCTTATAAAAAGAGCAATCGTCATATTTAAAAACAAGTCCATCTATTGGATATCCTTTTTCTTCACATTCATACTTGATTTCATCAATAAGAGTTTCATCCCATTTGTTTGCAGCTCTAAAAGGTACAATAATAAAATTAAATTCATCACGCAGTAATTCAAGCCTTTCACTTAAAGTAGTTGTAAGCTCTAAACCTTGAATAGCGTCCCAAGCTATAAAAGTTAATCTTCTTCTTGCACATTCGTTTGCATCGAGGAGCCTAATACTGCCTGCTGCAAAGTTACGAGGATTTTTATAACTGTCCTTAAAATATTCAAAATCATCATAAGTGCAAATAATTTCACCGTCAACAACGAGCTTACCTACCATATGAGGAATCTCCTGTGGAATTGAGGGAATAACCCGCGCATTATGGGTGATATCTTCTCCAATCTCTCCATCTCCGCGGGTTTCGACACGAACTAATTTACCGTTCTCATAGGTAAGGGAAGCTGTTAGTCCATCCATCTTACCCATACCGATATAAGCATGATGACCTACAAATTCCTTCAATTCATTTGTGCTTTTGGTTTTTGCAAGTGATAGCATAGGATGTGTATGCTGAATTTTATTAAGTTCATTAACAATAGCAAAATGAATGATTTTTGTGGGGGAGTTAGATGGGGTATAGCTTGCCGCTTGTTCGAGTCGAATAAGTCCAAAGTATAAAGCATCCCATAAAGCATCTGACATAAGTGGTTCACCCTTATCATAAGCGTCTGTTGCTGCATTAAGGATTTTTACGAGCCAATCTATTTTATCTTTTTCTTTTTCGGGGATTTCTCCAAACTGTTCAAGAGTATTATAAAACATATTATAAAAAATCTCCTTTTTTTATTCTTTATATATATTTTATCATAATTTTTTATAAAATTCAATAGAGGGGCATTAAGCCCCTCTTGTTATATTTTCACCGCAGAAAGGATGACACTCTTTTTAATCATTATATTTCCAGCACTTGTTCTTGAAAGTAGCGGAACTTCAGATGCGGCAATACAGAGATTGTTCGTCGTGCCTTGAATGAAAATAATGTCATTTTCATCAATAGCAAATGCAGAAGCTACAGACGTCTTACTTAGTAAGACACCTTTTCCTCCACGGTTTTGAGTTAAAATAGTAGAAACATCAATTTTCTTACCTGTTCCGCAAGTATTAAAAATTGCAACTTTTGTGTCTACTTTTGGACAAACGACTCCTGCAATGACTTTATCATCTTGCGCAAGAGTTATGCCTTTTACGCCCATAGCAGTTTTTCCAACAGGAAAAACTTTTGTTGTATCAAACTTTAACCCTATTCCATTTTGGGTTACCAACAGCATATCTTCATCACTAACAAATGCGGCAGATGCGATTGTATCGTCTTCACGCAGCTTGATAGCGGCTATTCCCGCACCTTTTCTTCCTGTGAAGTATTCCTTTAATTCAGTCTTTTTTACCAGACCATTTTTAGTTACAAAGATAACGTACTTTGCGGTACCATGACGATTCAGAGAGGTTGCTGCAATTACGCTTTCGTCACCTTTCATTGTCAATAACATTGTTAAATCAGTTGCTTTTGTCTTCATTGTTCCCGTGGGAATATTATCAACGAGAGTTCTATATAATCTTCCTTTTGATGTAAAAATCATTAAGGTATCTATTGTGTTTGTAGAAATCGTTGTTAAGATAGCTTCATCAAGCTTCTTTATTCCCTGAGTATTTCTATGCTGAGGCTTAAAGGCTGATTTAGGAACTCTTTTTACTCCGCCATCTCGAGTAATAATGACAACTACATCTTCCGCCTCGACATTCTCAATTTCTTTATCTTCATCGGTTAATTCGGGGATGGTGATGACCTTTGTTCTATGGTCATCACCAAGTTCTTTAATTGTCTTTTCCCAACCTGCAATAAGATAAGAATTAAACTCCTCAACGTCATTGAGAATGTGCTCAATATTTGCGGCTTCTTCTTTGAGTTGCTCATTTTCATTTATTAATTTCTCAATTTCAAGTTTAGCTAATCTTGACAGCGTTACTTTCAGAATTGCTTTTGCCTGGTCCTCATTGATGTCAAGAAATTTTATCAATTTTTCTTTTGCATCTGTAGTTGAAGATGATGTTTTTATTAATTCAATGACTTCATCAATATTGTTAAGACACTTTAGTATACCTTCATTTATCATAATTTGAAATCTAATCTTATTGAGATTATATTCAAACTCTCTGCGATAAACTATTTTCTCATGTTCAACGTGTTCTTGAAGCATCTCTTTCCACGTAAATATGCGAGGAAATCTTCCATCTTTTAGCATTGTAAAGTTTACACCAAAATGGCTCTGTAAAGAGGTATGCTTCCAAAGATAATTGAGCACTTTCGTAGGATTACCATTTCTTTTCAAATAGATTTTAAGGAGAGGAGTCTTTCCTGTTAAGTCATTAAAACGCTCAATCCCAGGATTCTCATCACTTTCGACTATTGCTTCAAGTTGCTTGCATACAGTATTTGTATATACACCATATGGCATCTCTGTCACAACCAAAGCATTTTCTTTAGTGTCATGGTCAATCTTTGCTCTTAACTTACAGGCGGCGCCCTGTCCATTTCTCATAGCTTCCTTAACTTCTGGTTCATTCAAAAGGAAACCACCTGTTGCAAAATCGGGAACACAATACAACATTTCAAAAGTTGCATCAGGATTCTTCAATAGAGTGATAAGAGCTTGATGAATGTCCGCTGCATTATACTGCGGGATTGAACTTGCTGCGCCGATACCAATCCCCAAAGTTCCATTTACTAAGTTATAAAATCCTTTACTTGGAAGAACTGCTGGATACTGCTCTGTATCGTCATAGTTATCTCGCCATTCATTGATCGTATCTTTATCAATGCTTTTAAACATTTGCGCCATTATGGGAGATAACCTTGCGCTACTATATCTGGAAGCTGCCCAGTTTCCTGCTTCCATTAGGTTTCCTCCATTACCCTCTACTTGAACAAGAGGATAACGCATAGCAAAAGGCTGCCCTGCTCTCATAATTACACCCTCTGCACTACTGTCGCCATGAATATACATACGAGCAACAGAACCAATAGCCTTAAGTGTCTTTTTAAAGGGTTTGTTAGGGAGAAACTTATCAGTATACAAGCAATAGAAAATCTGTCTTGCGGAAGGCTTTAAACAATCTCGTACATCAACGAGCGCACGGGATTGAAGAACTGCTCCAGAATACTGAAGAAAAGCATCTTTTATAATTTCTTTCATATTTTGTGATTGTTCCATATTACACCTCTTACTCTCTTATCGTTGAAAAATCAAGATTGTCAAATATGTACTGTCGTCTGAACTCAACATCGTCACCCATAAGGTTTTCAAGCAACTCCAAAGCTTCTCTTGTCGGTTCCAATACATCAATTCTCTGAAATTCATTTGTGAACATTGAGCGGTGAGCTTGCTCAGGACTTAGCGAACCAAGACCTTTATTACGGTGAATCTCTCCGCTTATGCGGGGACGAGCTTCGTCCATTTCTTGGTCTGTGAAATAATATTCCTCTTTACTTCCTTTTGTAACAATGTACAGGGGAGACCTCAACCAGCACAATCTATTCTCCAACAAGAACGATGGAGCCATATAGTGTAGGACTGAGGCAACCAGCAACCCTATGTGCGCGCCGTCCGAGTCAGCGTCGGTACATATGGCTACTTTTCCATAACGAAGTCTTTTTTGATCGTATTTTCCTGGAACAATATTAAGAGCTTTTAAAAGTAAAGTAATTTCTTCGTTTGCGGCTATTCTTTCTTCATTGTTACTCAATGGATTAAGCATTTTACCACGAATGGATAAAATGCCATAATGAATTGCGTCTCTTGCCTGCGCCATAGCACCTGCCGCACTCTTACCTTCTACAATGAGAAGTGTGCTATCTGGTCCGAGCTTTTCAGCATCTTTTAACTTATCGCTGTTAAATACTTTCTTTGAACCATTCTTCTCAATCTCTCTTGCGGTTTCCATCACCTGCTGCCGCGCTTTGTTAGCCGCATTTTCAGCTTTCTGCATTTTATTCAACGCATTTATAATTACATCAAACTCTGGAGTACGAGCAAATCTTTCCAATCCGTCTTTAAATGCCTGTGACGCAAGAGAACGAAGAGTCGGGTTATTAATCTTTGATTTTGTCTGATTTGCGAATGATGGTTCTTGTACCTTACAATTAATTGCAAATACAAGACCTTTTCTGATAACATCGGGGTCAAACTCTTTTTTACTCAGTCTTTTAACCTGTTGTGTTACACTTGTCTTTGCGCCAGTGAGCGGAGTTCCACCTTCTGAGCAATATAGACCATTTACAAACACATAAGATTGTGATGGATCTGCTGTCCACATAAAAGCGATCTCTAATTCGTCCGTAGAATCTTTTATTGAAGCTAAAATAGGTTGTTTCATTAGCGGCTTTTTAACTTTATTTTTTATAAAATCTGCAATACCATTTTTTGAATAAAACTGTTTTGTTTTTTCTCCACATCTAACATTAAAATGGACGCCCTTATTAAGGAAAGCGATGTTCTCAATTTCTTGGCAAACTCTCTCAAAAGTAAAAGGTTCTTCCATGTTTTTAAAGACTTCTTTATCTGGAATAAAATGAATATATGTTCCATTTTTTTGAAGTCTTTTTACATCTTCCTCATGATAATCAACCAATTCTCCCTTGTGGAATCTTGCAATAGCATGTCTATTATCCCTCTGACTTATTGCAGTAAAATCTAATGCCGATAAACAAGTTGCTTTAATTCCAATACCATTTAATCCACTGGAAGTTGTATAAATTTTATTATTGAATTTTCCACCCGTATGCGGCTTAGAAAAAACAGATACAAGAACATTTTCACCATTCTCACGAATACCAAATGGGATACCTCTTCCATAGTCTTGAACACTAATTTCATTGGTATCTTCATTTAGTTCAATATTAACAGTATCTCCGAAACCCATAATTGCTTCATCTGTAGAGTTATTTATTACTTCTTTTAATGCCTGATAAATACCATCTGTATCATCAGTACCAAGATACATAGGTATTCTGGTTCTGACGCCGTCTTTAAAACTTAAAGATTCAATGTCATCAATACCATAATTCTCTTTTCCCATAAATTCACTCCTTTTTATGTTCTATATATATTATATCATATTTTTTTATAAAAGCCAACTTATATATTCTTAATTATAATAATTATAAATTTCCCCAGATAACTGCGCAACCATTAATAAATTTTCCTTGCCTTTTCTTAGAAGCATATACTGCTTGTCTTGAAATATGAAATTCCTCTGCGACATCTTTTGCTTTAAAAAACATTTTTTCATTTATAATACAAAAATAATTAAGTTCAATATTATTTAAAGGTATTTTGTTCATAGGGTATAAGCGAAAAAATTTATTTTTATAAACAGTATTATTTTTAGAAGCTGTCTTAATGCCATCATAGTGATAGCCAGCTTTTGCAGCCTCGGTCATATTTAAATACGTTGTTTCTAATTTTCCAGATAAATCATATTGGGCAACTGAATTACGTGTTCCGATATGAATCTTTTCACCTCTTTCTCGTCGAGCTTGCCTACGAAGAGCGTGCGGCGTAAACAATGGCTCATCTTCTTCAAAAAAGAAAAGTGGAGCTTCTTTTTCTTCTGTTTTAATATCAGGAATCGCTCCATTACAGTAGATTATTTCTTTTGTTTTTATGGGGAATTCATTTGACGGTTTAGGATACGGTAGAGGGTCTATCGCGGGTGATAAATGCTTATCAAGTCTTTGGATATAAATAAATTGTTTTGTCCATGTCTGAACAGCATAGCTATGCGTTCTATTTAAATAACTTTTTAAATCTTCATTTGCTTTCTTATGCTTTTGAAACTCTTGCTGAACTGTTAATGTATGTTTTTCTATTCCGTCGATATTCCAAAAAGCATTAGACAAAAAATATCCTAAATATTCCCAGTTAGTCGCTTGATAGATGTATCCATATTTTCCTTCTCTTCTGCCAGAATAAGAAACCAACAACTTAATTTCTGGATGATATTTTTTAATATATTTAATTCCCAAAGAGAGGGCTTGACTTTCAGAATTCTTTCCTTCATTTTCAGCCATACAAAAGCGATTTAATTCAAAATATTGATTGATATCAATGTCCTCTTTAATATATCTTTCAAGTTTAATATCTTTTGAAAAAGACCGTCCCCATTGCATTACACCTACCAATTGCTGAGTTTCTTTATTAAAAACCCCAAGGTTTAATTTTGCTTGACGGAAAGGCTGCTTTGAATAGTGATAATAAGTAGTGAATTGACAAGCTTTTGATGAATTAACAAGAGCCACAAAATATTTTTTATTACTTATCATACCTTTAATTCCTCCTTATTTTTTTAGTATAAAAATGATAAACAAGATTTTATTCTTGTTTATCATTTTTAAGTTATCTCTTCTTCATATAGGTTAAACTTACCCATCCATTTCTATTTTTCTGATATGCTTTAAGAAGCCCCCAACCCGATTTCTCTTCAACAATAGTGTAAACCTCACCTTTACGAATTGTTGTATTAATTTTATAATTTGTACCAGGTCCGGAGCGTACATTTAGAACATCCGCTATAACAGTAGCAGTATAGGCTTTAAAAGAAGAAGTTGTAGTTGTTGTAGCTTTTGGCGTGTAAATCAATTTACCGTTATTATCAAAAACTTTATAACCGGCTTTTGCATTTTGATCTGCTTGCTTTTTAGCACTGTCAAGTGAAGACCATGCGCCAATTTGAGTCTTCGCGTCTCCAGCTGTTTTTCTTACACGGTAGATAATTTTGGTTGAACTTTTCGCAGAAGCATTTTCGGTTGAGGAAGCGGAAGAAGCTCCAGCTGACGCTCCGAGCTTTGCTTTGAAAGCGTTCCACTTAGATGAATCACTATTTGTTTCATTGTTCCACCCACGAATACCGGGGCACCATTTTCCTGTAACATCATAATGGCGGATAACATTACCAATAGGAACATTATAAGTTTGCATTAAATATTTAACTAATTCTACTGTTTTATTAACAACAGCATCTGTAAAATAATAATGTGTATCATTTGCAGAAGTCATCATTCCAGTATTGTTTGTTGAGCAAACTTCAATACCAATGCTATTAAAGTTTGTACATTTACCATAAAATGATCCACCTTTATTATAGTTTTTACTATCGCCACAGTGCAACAATAGTAGAATCATCTACGATAAAGTCTGCGGAAGCATTAATTCCATAGTTGCTAAAATACAATGCAGTATTTCTTGCACTTCCTGCGCGGCTTGTGGTTCCCGCCGTATAATGAACAACTATATATTTAATACTTCTATTGGGGGTTGAACTTACATTATTATAGCTTGTTTGTTTCACTATATTGATTGCCATAAAAATCTCTCCTTTCTTTTATTATATATAAAAAAAGAACGAGAATGATTAATCATTCTCGTTCTTCATTTTCTCTTTAAGAGCATTTATAAATTTTTGTTTTTCTTCTGTATAATTAGGATTTTTTCTACTTTCTTTAATTTTCTTTAGAAGTTTCATTCCTTCATCTCTTGCTTCAACTTCATATTGAAAATCCGCTTTTAATTGTTCAATTTCTTTTTCAACTTGTTCAATCTCTTTTTCTAATATATAAATTCGTTTTCTTAGTTTTCGTACTTCTATACTATCTAAATTAGTATATTTTGTAGATTTTAAAATTTCATAGAAATAATTAAGCTCTTTTAATCGAAGTTGTAAATCTTGTTTCTTTTTCTTATAAGCATTAATTGTGGCTTTCATTTCTGCAAAATGACAGCCTATATATTCAGAAGCAAATTCCTTATCATCTGGATGTAGCCTCGATTTTCCCATAAAAACACCATATTTATTTTTTATCCATACTTTACTTAAACCGGTCTCAGGATTGTATTTAGAATATACTATATAGTTTTTCATTCTCTCACCACTTTTCTTTTTTTAAATCAACCCTTTAATAATATTGTATCAAAAATTTTTAAAGATGTCAAGTTTTGTCACCATTAGCAACATCATCAGAACAAAAAATTATGAACATAAGAATGTCTAAAAGAACTTTTAAAGAGCTGTTATAATACAAATTGAAAGAATTTGTTTAGATAATATTATAGTTCTAAAAATTATTAATGTATGCATTATACTATTATCTAAAAATAATTCAATAATTTCTTCTATTGTTCAACAAGCTCTATGATAGAATTAAAATTAAAATAAAATTAATAAAAAAACTTTAACATTGAGCTATAATGATTAAAAGTTTATTTAATATTTTATTCTGTTTGTTCTTTTAATTTTCTACTTATTTCTATTCCAATGAATTGTATAATATCAACTACAACAGAATTACCAAGTTGTTTTAATGCTTGAGTTTTATTTGAGTGGAGAATGTAACTATCTGGGAAGCCCATTAATCTTGCACACTCTCTTGGATGTAATTTTCTTGGTCTTTTATCTGGCATCATATAACCGCCTGTTTTTCCGAATAATCCGCCTCCGGTGGCAGTTAGTGTTATAGCAGTTCCTTTAATACTATAAATACGTTGTCCTTGGGATCCAGTACCAACATGCCCAACACGAATAGGCTTATTACTATAAGTATTATCATTATGATTTGTGATATAATAGTCTGGCCTGTCTGTAGAAACATAATAGTCTTCCAATTCTTTCTCGTTAGTTAAAAGGATATCCTCTACGTGGCGAAGATCTTTTAAATTTGGGACGGGAAAAGAGAAATTGTTAATATTTAAATCTTCTCTAAAGCAAACAATGTATATACGTTCTCTTTTTTGTGGGACATTAAACAATACGGGGTTTAGAACTGAATAAAATATGTTATATCCTAAATTTTTCATTGTATTTGAAATAACTCTAAAAGTATTTCCATTATCATGCGAAATTAAGTTTTTAACGTTTTCCATAAAAACAATTTTAGGCTTTTTAATTTTAATTATTCGTGCCATATCAAAGAATAAAGTACCTCTTATATCTTCAAATCCTTCTTTTTTACCGCCAATAGAAAATGGTTGGCAAGGGAAACCACCACATAAAATATCATGATCTGGAATGTCGCTCGCATCTATTTGTGTGATATCTCCTGCAGGTTCATCGTGAAAATTTGATATATAAGTTTCTCTTGCAAATTTATCAATCTCACTTGAAAAAACACACTGTGCACCAAGTGATTCTAGCCCTAGCCGAAAACCTCCGATACCTGAAAATAAATCAATAAAAGTATATCCATTTAATATAGGTGTTTTAATTTGTATCATTTATTTTTACTCCTTATTTCTTTAATGATTTCATCAAAAGCGACTGGTGTACAATTATGGCTATCTACTCCAATATGGTAACAAAGTGGGAATCCTTCCGTGAAATTGGTTTCTTGATGAGTATGACCGTGTAAACAATAAATATGATCTAAAGTAGTGTTTCCAGTTAAAGTAGGATAGTGAGTAAGAATAAACCCCTTTTTACCTGCTTTTAAACGGTATCCCATCTGAATATCAACAATATTTGAAAGATTAGCCATATCTTTTAGGCGGTTATCACCATCGTGATTCCCATAGGCAAGATAAATTTTACCTTTTAGTCTTTGAACCATTTTAAGAGCATTTTCCTTGTCGGCGCCCATGAATACATCACCGAGATGATAAACAATGTCATCTTCTCTAACAATATTGTTCCACCTTTCAATGATAATTTCATTCATTTCTTCAATATTTTCAAAACCACGATTTGCGTAAATAAATGGTTTGTCATGGCTAACAAAAATGAGTGTCTGACGTTAGAAAAATATTACTCATTTTATAAAATCATCTCCTTTTTTATTGCATTTTTTCACAAGTATTTTTATTAACTTAACTTTTGCACAGAATGCCCCCTGCCGATACTATTTCATTAAATCCTTCCTCATAAGTTGGCATAGTGAAATGTTTTTTCATATTATAAATAGCAATACGAGGAACACATTCTCGTCCTTCACGCAATTCATTCTGCTCTATACATCTTGAAACAGGTGTTTCAAAAACAACTGCCACAACGATTATATTTGATAAATTAAGTTTTTTCAAAACCTTTTTTCTTGAGTTAGCATTTATATGAGTAGCATCTGCAATAACGATATCTGTAATGTCATCTTCGAGGTACTTGCGGATATTTTTTATATAGGTATTAAAAACCTGTGTTTCTTTTGAAAAATATTCTTCATTTTCCCCGACAAGAGAAAAACGAATTTCATCACGAGATATTCTTACTATATTTTTACTTTGTCGCTTTTGATCTTTTATATATTCTTTTGCCCAAGTAGATTTTCCACTTCCAGCGATACCGCAAAGCATTAGCAATCTTTTAGTCATCTATAATTCCCCATTTCTTTTTTAAATCACAAGCAAAAGAATTATTTGCGTTCCAGCATTTGCCATTTCTATTATAACGACACTCTGACCTTCCGCACCCGTGTAACTGTGCTACGGGAACGCGTTGTCCGTTAACAAATCTTCCGCAAATAAATTCTTCGCAAAAATCATCATAATTATATCCGCCAAATGGACGAATTTCCGCGTGATTAACTTCTTCCTTGCAATGATAGCACCAAAGTGTTTTTAAATGACCGGGTTCTCTATATCGCCCGTTGCGGCGAGGAAGCGACATGGAACGTTTTCCGCATTTGGTGCAATAAAAATCACTAATTTTAATATCAGCTTTTTTACCCAATTGTAACAACCTCTTTCTTTAACTTTCTATATATATTATATCATATTTTTTAAAAAAAATAAAGAGAAAGAAATTAATCTTTCTCTTATATTCTTATACATAAACAATATTTTTACAACAAGGACATACTACTCTATATGTTCCTTCACCTCTCTGCTGTTGCATTTGTGGGGCATATTCCCACTCACCTTTTTCTGCTTCAAACACGCATAAACACTTTGGACACGTAAAACGAATAATTTGTTTTAATAGATTTTTATCTCCAGCTTTAATTATTTTCATAACTAATTAACTCCTCTAATTTTATTTCTTTTTCCATATCCATTATCTCGATAATTTTTTTGGAAGATGGTTCTTCTTTAATTATTCTCATAATAAAGCTCTGTTTTATAAAATATCTTTAATTATTCTTCTTACGCACTCTCCACAGCACGGACAATAGCTTTTGCACATAACCATGTTTGAAGACAGCTGTGCGCTTGAAGTTTTAGTCCATTCTCCACGAGAAGCTTCAAACATGGCGAAACACGTAGGACAATTAAATGTAATAGTGGCAGTAGCTATATTGATATCACCTTTTTTAATTATTTTCATAATTAATTAATTCCTCCAATTTTACCTTGTCTTTCATATTGATTAATTCTATTATTTTTGCAGAAGACAGTTCATCTATAACTTGTTGCATCTTATAGTCATAGCTTGAAAAAGCTATAAAACGATAATGGGGGTTGATATAATTCTTAACAAATTGAGCAAAAGAACCACGAAGTTTCTTATGTATTTCTTGTTTTTTATTTTTAGAAAATATTGGTTCATTTATATGATTGCTTATCCAATATTGAACGTTAGTATTAATAACATTGCAAGTATTTAAAAAATCATGGTATTGTTCATAGATTGCGGAAAAATATGCTTTATATTCTGGGAAATATACAAGAAACTCTTCCTGCTCATTGGCGCGGATTATATCGAGTGCCCGTTCAAGAGTGATATGACCATTATTAGCTTTTCTATGAAGGTCAAAATAGAAAAGAGTTTTTAATTTTACACGATGATAACTTTTATCTCTTACCACTATACCCTCATGATTTTCGTCCATTTTAGATACGAGAAGTTGATAATCTTTTAAACTATTACACTCATATTGTTTTGGCTTCTGTATACCTATATCTACTTCTATTTCTTCTAAAGATTCCATATCACGAGTAGAAAGATGATATATTGCAGGAGTATCATATTGAAGAACTACTCGATTGTATGGCGACACAAGTTCAAAAGTATAGTTGTATTGAGGGTTAAGTTTTGAATAATCTAATTCACATTTTTCCGCTGCCACATCAAATACTTGTTTAAAGGTATAATTAGTGATATTAACTTGCGCATCAGCGGCATCAATAGAGCCATTAGTTGAAAGATGCCATTCTCCGCGCGCATACCATAATGTCATTATAGAGCCATCTATTTTTTCAGTTGCTATTGCTGAATCCCAATCTAATTGATCAGCATATTGTTCACCTTGATTAAAGAATTTGTAGAAAGCAAGACGAACCACTTTCCAATTGTTGCGGGAGTCAAGTATTATTCCTCTTGCTTCGCGGCATATTTCTTTTGAAAAATCAGAATTCAGCTGTGAATATTTAAAAAGATAAAAGCCATCTTTTTCAGATATTTTAAGATTATAAGGATCTTGGATTAATTCCTCTCGCCAATTCCAATGGGTCAATATGAACTCCTGTAACTGTAACATTATAGTCCTCCTTTTTAGAAAGTGTTTCTAAAAAAACAATTCTTAAAATTTCGGTGAATAAAGGATAAGTCATTGGTTCTGGTTTTTTATTTTTTTGAATAAAATCTTCAAAAAGTTTCATTTCTTCATCGAGATCAATAAGACAATCAATTGGATTTTTATTAAATTTAATTTTATTAAGCCATTCTTGTGTCGGCTCATCTAATTGAATACAATCTTTTAAAGACTGCCCTTCAATATATCTTTTACAAACAATAGCTAATCTTTCACAATGATAAGCTTGTTTCGGTGTAAGGGTGGTATTAGTTAAAAATTGTTTAATCTGTCCAAGTACAGAGCTAATAAAACGTGCTTCATTAATATGTGCAATTTCGTCTACATTAGGTATAATATAATCCCAAATATATGCCCATTTTGGATTTATATAATAAAATGGTGTTACCAAAACTTCAAGTGAATTGGGGCTTTGATTCATCAATCCTTTAAAGAAAGCACGGATATCTTGAACATTACATTTTTCATTTTTAATATCATTACTTGTACTAATCGGTGAAGGCTTTAGTGCGAGTATCTCATCTGCGCTTGGTATAATAACAAGTTTTGTATCTACATCTGAAGTATCAGGGTTATAGCTACCATAATTCATACTTCCTACTGTGAAGATACCAAAGATATTATCTTCACCATATTTATCACACATCATATAATAATGATAAAATAAAGATGTGTAAATTTTTTCATTTACTTCTTTTGAGTAATTTAACATATATATCCCTTCTTTTGATTTTCTATAATTATTATATCATATTTTTTTAAAAAAATAAAGGCTGGGTTTTTGCCCCAGCCTTTTATGTGAATTTTGCTTAGATAAGATTACTTGTTCTTGATAATCTGTCCAAGTACACCTTCGACAGATGTTCCACGCATAAGCTTGTTTGCAACATCTGCAACTGTTTCGTCTCCACCCGCGAGTGCGTAAGGAGCAAGCGATTCTGCTGCTGTTGTAAACAGGTCTGCGTTTGCTTTCGATGTCATTGCAGCAACGAGATCAGGTGTGATAGCAGTCATAATCTTAGCTACAGCGTCTGCATAAGCATCCTGCTTTGTCTTTTCGATTTCTGCTTTCTTTGCCGCAAATTCTGCGTTCTGCTCTGCTTCTTTCTTTTCACGAGCCAACTTTGCAGCTTCTACAAAGTCGATAAGCTTCTGCATATCTGCCTCTGCCTGCTTATTAGACTGATCTATTTCGTGGCGTTTTGCAACCTCTTCTTCATAACGAGCAAGTTTACTCATTTCATTTTCGTGCTTAAGCTGTGTAATATATTCATCAACAGCAATCTGATTTTCCTTAATGGTCTTCTCAGCTTCTGCAATGCGCTTTTTAACAGCAATTTCCGCCTCAGAGTATGCTGCATTCAAGCTGCTTTCAACAAGAGAATTTCTATTTTCAGAAATCATTTTTGCAACGCTGGCTGTACCAACCCTGCAAGAATTAATTCTTACTTCATCAATAGAAATATAATCATTGTAGATTACTCCGTTAAAGATATTCTCAAATGCTGCGCCGTCGCAGATTTCAAGAATAGGGTGCTTTCTAATTTCTTCATTTATCTTTTTACGGCAGAACTCAACAAGTCTTGTCTTGTAGTCTTTCTGTGAGAACCACTTTTCTGTGGCTGTATTGATAAAAGAAAAAGAAAATGTTGCCTCAACAGAGAAATCAATATTGTCTCTTGTTCTTGTTCCCGCCGCTACATTGAAACCGTCTCCATCAGTTTTGAGAAATACTGTTTCATTGAGTGTTTCAGGATTAACAGACTCAAGTGTCTCATCGTAGTCAAGAAGTGTTGTGGTGGGACCAACGATAAGACGCTTTGTTCCTCTCTTAGAAATGACATTAATTGCATAACCATTCCATACATCAATACTTACTGCGCCATCAAACTTGGTATCAAGCGTAATTGTGCGAGGCTTTGTATAAGAGGTTCCTCTCGAAATATTGGCATTTGCTTCAAATATTGCAAGTGTTGCTTCCTGATCAGCAGACAAATATGCTGTATTGATAACATCATTCTTTGCCTTCAACGAACGAGCTACAGACTGTTCTGTAAGTTGCTCATTATAAGCTGCAACTTCTGCGTTGCCGGGGTAGTATAAAGCACATTCCTTTTTGGTAAGTTTACGCTTAACAACAACCTCTGTACGAGGGTCGGGGAGATACATACTTGGCCCCTTGATTGTCTTAATTTCGCCTGTAAGACGATTAAGAATATACCGACCTTCACCTTCAGGAATAGCAATAGCATGGTGCATATACTTTCCATCATACTGAATAAGTGCGTGCTCTGGTCTCGGATAGTAGATCATCTGGTCTTTACCAGTAATAAATAGTTCCTCACCAATAGGGTGATGTATTTTCTTCTTTTCACCCTTTGTG
Organism: uncultured Methanobrevibacter sp.; assembly: GCA_902777885.1. GTDB lineage: Archaea > Methanobacteriota > Methanobacteria > Methanobacteriales > Methanobacteriaceae > Methanocatella. The sequence goes on along the minus strand of CACYVR010000001.1, from coordinate 41,903 downwards.
TTTGTTATAGTATCATCATAAGCAGCAATTACTTTTACATAAATACCACTGATGGGGGAAAGTTCAAGCGCGCGGAAAATATTGCCGCCCTTAGGCGCCTGAACAAAAACTTCGGTCGGCTTGGGGAATACTACGGCAGGACCGTGAATATATCTCTTTTCACCGTCCTCGTCTTTCAGAATTGCATATTCAAGTCTTTCAAGAGTAACCGCATCTCTTACATATTCATCACCCTTACCGCCGACGGGAATAACTTCGATGCCTGTCGGTGGCATATAGAACGAAACTTCTGTACCCTTAATAACAAGAAGCTGCCCTACAAAATATTCAGTTGTTGTTGCTATTGCGTTGCCCTCTGTATCTACCATCGTAGCAGCTTCAGTGTTAGCCTTCGCCGCTTCCGCATCGTATACACGCGCAAGCAAATACTGATTAGAACGAAGTCTATGTCCTCTTACAACTTTTGCCATCTGACCGGGGAACAGTGCAAAGGATGTTGGCCCAGAAATATTAATCTTTCGACCAATTTCAATCGTTGTCGGTGTCTGATTCTGTCTACCGGCCTCAGGATGTCCATTGTCTTTCGCGGGATTCTTAAGGACTATGTACCAGCCCTCAGGAGCAGACACAAACAACTGTTTCGCCTTTTCATAATCATCGCACTCTTCAAAACGCTTTGTTTTTGTATTAAAAATGACAGGAGTCTCCTGCTGCGAAAGAGATGTCTGATATGGACCTACAGCGCATTTAATATTTCCATCTGTTCTGGAAAGCAAATGAGCGTATTCATTCATATTAAGAACAAGGTCTTTCTGGCGAGCACCTGTGGGGCGCTCATTATAGTCATCATATCTTGCCATAAATAAATCTCCTTTTTCTCAAAAACTCATTTTTATTTTTTATTGTATATATATTATATCAAATTTTTTTATAATTTTCAAATGAGGACATAATAATCAAGTTCTATATTTTTTGTTTCTTTTCTAACCTCTTCTATTGGACTTGCGCAAATATTTCCATCATAAATATAAAACCATCTAATGCGAAAATATCTTTCTCCAATTTTAAATATAGAAATATAAGTATCTTTAAAAAAATCATGCTTTATCTGAATAGATACTTCTTGAAAATTTCTTATGATATATTTACTTACTCTATCATCTGTCCGTAGCCAACCGTCATCCCATTCATGTAAAAACCATTCATCAAAAGGAATATGTAATTGGTCATTCCATTCTGCGAAAGTCATAAAGATACCTCCTTAAAATTTCAAGTCCCCGAAAGCCGAAGCCTTCGGGGTATTATCTTACATTGCCTTGTGGCAAGTCCGTTGAATTACGTCGAGTTGTTGTTCTTTTGTTAAATTAATAAACTTAACAGCATACCCTGACACTCGAATTGTAAAATTTGCATACTCCTCTTTCTCTGGGTGCTCCATTGCATCTATTAGCTTTTCTGTCCCAAAAATATTAACATTTAAATGTTGTCCGCCTTGATTAAAGTATCCATCAAGCACAGCAATAAGATTTTCTTTTCTTTCTTCTTCATTATGTCCAATAGCATCTGGGCTAATTGTTTGAGTATTTGAAATACCATCAAGAGCTAAATCATATGGCATTTTTGCAACTGAATTTAATGATGCAAGCAATCCATTGGTTTCTGCGCCATAGCTTGGATTTGCGCCCGGTGAGAATGGCGTCCATGCGGCTCTTCCGTCTGGGGTTGCGCCAGTAGCTTTTCCATATACAACATTTGAAGTAATAGTTAATAGGGATGTTGTAATTGGAATATTTCTATATGTTTTATTATTTTTTAAATGTTTACTAAATACTTTCATAACCCATTTTGCAATGTCATCTACTCTATCATCATCATTACCATATCGAGGAAAATCTCCTTCAACACAATAATCAACAGCAATGCCATCTTTATTATAGATTGGTCTTACTTTTGCGTATTTAATTGCACTTAAAGAATCTGCTACATGAGACAACCCCGCGATTCCAGTTGCAAGAACGCGTTCTGGATACGTATCAATTAAAGCCATTTCTGATGCTTCATAATAATATTTGTCATGACAATAATGAATGATGTTAAGAGCTTCAATATATACTAGCGCGAGCCAAGCAAGATATTTATCATATCTTTTTAATACTGTTTTAAAATCTAAAATTTCTTGTTTAAGAGGTGGTTCTATTGGACCAATTTGCTCAAAGGTTTTTTCATCAATGCCACCATTGATAGCATATAGTAAACACTTGGCTAAATTTACTCTAGCACCAAAAAATTGAAGTGATGCGCCAGTTTTTGCTGCCGATACGCAACAACAAATAGAATAATCATTTCCCCAATATTTACGCATTAGATCGTCGTTTTCATATTGAATTGAACTTGTATTTATTGAAATCTTTGCTGCATATTTTTTGAAGTTTTCTGGAAGTTTATCTGACCAAAGAACTGTAAGATTTGGTTCTGGTGAAGGACCCATGTTCTCAAGAGTATGAAGAAATCTGAAATCTGTTTTTGTGACCATATGTTTTTTATCATTAAGCATTCCCGCAATCTCAAGAGTTGCCCATACAGGATCACCAGAAAACAATTCATTATAGGAGGGAATACGAGCAAAGCGAACCATGCGTAGCTTTAATACAAATTGGTCAATTAACTCTTGTGCTTCGCTTTCTGTAAGGTCTCCATTCTGAATATCTTGCTCAATATAAATATCTAAAAAAGTAGACACTCTGCCAACGCTCATTGCCGCGCCATTTTGCGATTTAATTGCAGCGAGATAACCAAAATATAACCATTGAACCGCTTCTCTTGCGTTTTTTGCAGGTTTTGATATATCATATCCATAAAAATCCGCCATTGTTGTCATATTTTTAAGAGCTTGTACTTGTTGTGCAAGCTCATCAAGTAATTTAAGTTTATCATCAATTTTCTCAAAAAAAGATAATTGTTGGTGTAATTCTTTAATATCTTCTTTTTTCTCTTGAATTAAATAATCTGTTCCAAACAGAGCTATTCGTCTGTAGTCGCCAATGATGCGGCCTCGCCCATATGTGTCCGGCAAGCCAGTAATAATATGATTATGTCTACATTTTTTTATCTCATTGTTATACATCCTAAAAACAGCATCAGAATGCGTTGTATGATATTCTGTGAAAATTTTATGGAGTTCACCAGATGGAACATAACCATTCGTTGTGCAAGCCTGTTCTGCCATCCTAATTCCACCAAAAGGCATAAACGCTCGCTTTAATGGTTTATTTGTTTGTAAACCAACTATTACTTCATTTTTTTTATCAAGGTATCCGGGGGAATGGGACGTGATTGTAGATACAATATCTGTATCCATATCTAGTATACCACCGTTTTTTTGTTCTTCTTTTTGTAATTGTTGTAATTTATCCCATAGCTTTTTTGTTTTTTCTGTTGGTGGCATAAGAAAATCCTCATTTCCATCATAAGAAGTAAAGCCTATCTGTACAAATCTTTGCATTTGATCTGATAGCGTAGGATAGCACTTTTTGTCTGTTATGAGATTTTCTCTTAAAGTATCATAAATTTTATTTTTCATTTTTATTCACTCCTTTTATATCTTATGATGCTCGGCATCATAACGCAACTGCGGATGTGTAATATTTATATGTGTGCCTTTTACTCCTCTATTGGTTATTTCTCCTACTTCAAATTCTTGAATTTTTTTAAATAAATTGTTCCATACTGGACGAGAGATAGGATATTTTTCAATCATTTTTGAAATACTAATATCCCCTTCCGCACCAACTTCCTCAGAGATATATTTTAAAGCATCTTTTTCAGCATATGTTAACTGCTTAAAAAAAGTTTCTTTGTTACACCATTGCTTTACTTTTGAATCATTTAACTTATAGTGTAAAGAAAAAATATTTAACATTATTTCTTTTATGATAGGGATATCTCCGCATTTAGTACTTCTTTGAATATCCATACCTTGAGAATATAAAAAATCTAAATTTTCTAATAACTGTGCCATTAAATCTTGATATTGTAAGCACCACATACTTCGATATTCTTTTGGTGAATACCACATATATACATATCTCAAATCATCAACTATTATATTTTTAGTGCTTATTGGACGGTCTTCACATACTAATTGCTCAAATGTAGGAAGAATAATTGCATAAGGAGTATTGTCTTCATAGAATCCGACACATAGTATATCATTTTTAGTATAACCAGATTGAATAAGTTCGCTATATATTTGTTTTGCTTGATTTTGATTAGACATAATATAACACCTTTCTTCTTTTTTCGACATTTTTCTTAATTATATTATAATATATTTTTTGAATAAAGTCAATTTATTTAATATATAATGTAGAATAATATGGACAACATCATTTAACATTCTAAAGGGATTTTTTATTAAATACGGGGCAGTTAAAAATAAATTTTATAAATAATAATTTATAAAATTAAAATTTTATTATAAAAAGGAGAAATCTTTATGGCTATAACAAATAACTCATTAGTACAATTTAAGTATGGAACTCAACAAGCTTTTGAGGGTATCACAAAAGAAGATAATGTAATTTATTTTTTACAAGATACTCACCGTATTTTTATTGGAAGTCAAGAATTTACAAGACCTTTATTATCGGGAACATCTGTTCCAGATTCAAATATTAGTGCACCTGAGGGATCTTTATATGCTCGCATTGACACAACAGCAACCCCCAATAAATTAATAAATTTATATTGTAAGACATCATCTGGTTGGACAGAATTAAATTTAAGTTATCTAGCACCTTTAGCTAGTCCTAGTTTTACTGGAACACCAACGGCACCGACTGCAGCAGATGGAACCAGCACAACACAAATCGCAACAACAGAATTTGTTATGAATGCTTTTGCAGCCAATGATGCAATGCTCTTTAAAGGGACTATTGGTCAAACGGGCGCAACAGTCACAGCATTGCCGAACGAGCACAAACAAGGATGGACATATAAGGTAGCTACTGCTGGAACATATGCAGGTCAGATATGTGAAGTTGGAGATATGATCATATGTGTTACAGATGGTAATGCAGCAAATGATGATCATTGGGCAGTTATCCAAACTAATACAGATGTTATGCTTGGAGCTACGTCAAATACAAACGGTTCTTCTGGTTTAGTTCCCGCACCAGCTCAGGGAGGACAAGATAAATATCTAGCAGGAGATGGAACTTGGAAAGATATTCCTCAGATGAGATGGAGTTCTTTTACTTCCTAATTAATTAGATAAACGAATATATAGCCTCCTTTTAGGAAACTATATAAAACAAAAGCCAGTAAGAGGTAAAAATAGAAGCCCCCACCCTAAATTAAATCTTAATTGTATGGAATAACAACTTTATTCATCGACACAAGATTTCAACACATACTATATAATAGAACGCATCTCTCAAACGTGGCTCTATTGAAGTTAAATAATAAGGAGGCAAACATATATGAATGAATTAGTAAATTTTTATAAAGGACTTGAAGCTGATTTACCTCAAACGATAGTGCCCGGACGTATACTTTTTACAGAGGACACTGGTAAATTATATATTGAAACATCTGTTAATAATACTCCCGTTAGAAAATTAATTAACCAGAGTGGAACAGGAACTCCGCCAGTTCGTTTTTTCGGTTATCCTACTCATTCACAAGCAAGAATTGATAGAAAGGATATTTTGTACGATGTAGAACTTTTAGACATAGCTACATTTGAAATACTTGAGGATAATACCTTTACTTTTGAGCAGCCAGAACTGATTCAGCTTATACTTGATGATGATATACAAAATGCTTATTTGCGTTTCTCAGGAACAGGCTATGGCTTAGACCGTGTATTCCAATTTTTTGGTAATGAATATCCTTATGGAGAGTCAGATTATATACTGATGAAAATAGCTCCCAGAGATGAAGAAAATTGGAGTACTGAAAGCTATGATGATGAAGCATACACGTCAATTACAAGCGTGGAGTGTGTCGGAGATTGTTGGGCAATGGGAGATATGAGAAGCCCTTTTAAAACGGCAAGTGTTAACGGTCAAGGATTGACAACTGCGGAAGGTAAACCTGGACTTGTTCCCTCGTATCCAACGGGAACCCCTCTCACATATGTGTTAACTGGTGCGGGGTGGGTTGCTCCTTCTAGTTTAGGTATACAATGGCAACAAATCCAATAAATAGATAACAAGACGAGGCGAAACAACTATGACAAATGAATAAATAATATTTAAAAAGGACTTCCGCAACAATTCCCTCGATAAAAGTTGCAGGACAAATTCTTTTTGAAATAGACATTGAAGTAATGAACATAGGTACCTTATCTTCAACAAGAGTACAAGTAAAAGATAGTACAAAAGTAAATAAAACTGGAGATATAATGTCTGGTTTTTTAATCTTATGTTTGAAATATTTTAGAGATTATTTAATAAAGTAAATAATCAATTTTAACGAATGGAGGTAACACTATGCCAACAAATAATGTTCAATTATTACGTGGTACGTCAGATGCGTATGCAAATCTGGAAACAAAAAATTCCAATGCGATCTATTTTTTAACAGATAGTCAAAGAATTTATATTGGCGATACAGAATATTCTCGTCCAATATTTTACGGAACAGATGAACCATCTGCGACAATGGCACCAGGCACCTTATATATTAGAGAAATCACTGAAAATAATATTATAAGGCAACAACTTTATTTTTCAAATGGGGTAACTTGGTCAACAGTTAATGTAGAACCTGGGAATATCCTTGCAGAATCTATAACAGTAGGGAATAATGGTGATATTACGCCAAGTGCTACCACAACAATTTTTAAAGTCCCAACGATTACTGTTGATACAAAAGGTAGAGTTAGTAATACGATTGAGAGAACTATTGATTTAGTTAATTTTATGCCAAAAAGCGGCGGTACTTTTACTGGAGATGTAGTTTTTAATAGCACGCTGGAAACTACAAGTAATATACACCTATACAGGGATACTCAAAGAAATATACCAGCTATTGATTGGGATGCTAATCCTGGTGATCTGTATATAGATGCAGCAAGCGTAAATATTTCTAGTCCAGTTACAATGACAGGTGCCTCTACTATTTCTGCTACGCCTACAGTAAACAATAGTATTGTAAATAAGAAATACGTTGATGATAAAATTACAGAAGTATTGCAAGCAGCCTCTAGTGCAATGGTTTTTAAAGGCACAATAGGTACAGATGGAACATACTCACATGTAACATCTATTGACTTTCAATCTGCTCAGATAGGAGATACTTATAAAATCATTTCTAATGAATTACTTGGTCATAACGAATCTGCGGATCATAATCAGCATCTTATGAAAGCAGGCGACTTACTTGTATATACTGGAAACAATGCTTTTACTTATGTTCCTTCTGGCGATGAAGATGTTACAAGTATAAAAATTGCTGGTTATGGTGATACAATTAATGTATCTACAACAGCTCAAACAGGTAATATTGTTCTTGGTGCTGCAGCTACTAAAAAGGTAACAACTGGTGCTAACAACATGACAATGAATATGTGGACGGGTGCTGGTAATGATAAAGTACCTACAGATCTTGCTGTTAAGAAACTTGTAGATCTATCAATTAATACTGTTATGCCTAAAACAGGTGGTACATTTACAGGCAAAGTAACTATGAACGCGGATTTTATTGCACAGGATGAAATAACAATAGCATCAACAGATACGCAGGAAAATCTTGTAAATAATCAACAGCATAGTAATACAAAACTTATTTTTGACAATGCTAATCCTGTGAGTGGGGCTACACCCGCGAGCATTGAAGGGTATTATAATGCGGCGGTATACAGTACTCATGCGTATGATGATTCTACTATTAAGATTAATGCAACCAAGTTTGAAGCGGGTGGCCTTACTGTTACAGAAGCTGGTGGCACTGGTTATGGAACCGGTTCTGATATTACAACTGGTATGGTTTTATTAAATACCAATGAAATTGATTTAACTGCTACAAGACAAACAGCAAGCGACGCGATCGGTATAATAGGTGAGGTTCATGATAAAACTAATTTAACTTTTGTCAATACTGGTTGGTACAGCAATACGAATGAAACTAAATCCTATATAGAGGGATATTATAGTTTTAAAGAGTATGATGATGAAGATAATACTAACAATGTAGATACGGCTCATTTAGATTTAATTGCAGATGAGATTAAATTAGATGGTGATGTTAAAGTTACTAATGCTTTAACAACAAAAACATTAACAATAAATTCAGAAGATAGCACCAATATTACAACGAGCAATCAAATACATGATATTTCTACATTAACTTTTGCCAATAACAATCAAGTAAATGACAATGATAAACTTGCAACAATTGCTGCTCAATATTCTGCCAATGTGGTAGGTGGAGGAATGCATGTTGCAGATTGGTCTACATTAAAACTGCAGGCAGATACTGTTCAATTAGCTGATCTTGCTATTGGAGGAATAGATATCGGCTCTGCTCAAACTGTAACATTATCTCCACAGCATGATATTCCAGCAGATAGGGAACAAAAGGTAGATTCAGAATCAATTATTATGAGGTATAATGTAGCTCAACATGAAGGACAAAATGATAGTACAGATATTGTACTTAATGCATCTAACATTATTGCTCAAGGTCCCATTACTCTCCCTAATGACCCAACACAAGCAAATCATGCTGTAAATAAAGCATATGTTGATACGGCTTTGTCAAATATGACAGATACAAAAATAACAACTGTAACAACCACTGGAGAAGGCAATGTCGTTACAAACGGAAGTGTTAGTAATGATGGTACCATTTTAACGTTAACAAAAGGTGAAAGTTTTGTTCCTGCAGATGGTGGTACGTTTAGCGGAGATGTTGCGATAGAAGGAACCTTAGATGTAAATAATATTAATAATTTAATCGTGGAGAAACGAGAGGCGTATGAAAATTATACGGCTATTCGTGGCACTAGATTGTCTTCAATTATTCCGAGCGATAATAATAATCTTTATACCTCTCCCACTATAGATATGACATGGAATCAAGGAGGCGGAGGGGCAACTTTTACCAAACTTTCTTTGAATGCAACCGATAACACTGGCTATATTGAATTAAACGCTGGCATGGTGATTAATGCAAATGCTCCTCTTATTTTATCTCGTACGCCTGAAGGAGTAAGAGAAGCTGCAACAAAAGGATATGTTGACAATGCTATTAGTTCAGCGGCGATGACTTGGGGAACATTTTAACAATTAAGAACTGTTATAGCTTGGCTTATACCAAGCCATGTTATAGTTTTTAAAGAGGCGAAGAATATGGTAAATGAAGTCCAATTTAAAATAGGTGCAAACAATGAAGTTGCAACGTTTGATACAAATGAAAAATTAACATCAACGCAATTACCTGACGGAGTTGGTGCTCCTCAATGGCAGATTTTGAGTTAAAGGAGGAAAATAAATGGCAAATGTAAATTTTATACAAGCTACTGTGCAAGCTTATACTAATCTTACAACAAAAGATGCAAATACCTTATATTTTCTTGATAACGGAAAAGTATATAAAGGTAGTACTTTATTGAGTAATAATGTTGTTGCTATTGCGGATGGAAGTGATTTTCCATCTTCTGGGGCAATAGCAGGAACTTTTTATATAAAATCAACTGGAGAATGTGCTTATTATAATGGAACTAATTATATTTTAATTTCTGGTTTTGCTTTGTCTGAGTTACAGTCTCTTGAAGATAGAATTAATCAAACAATAGCAGACACGCTTATGGCTATTGGTCAAACACCAACAGAGATAGATAAAATTGTTTCAAGAACAATTGTAACAGTAAATAATTCAAGTATTACCACTATCGGAACTAATGCTTTTGCTAATTGCTCTGATCTTGAAACTTGTATTTTACCTAATGCAACTTCAGAAGTGGGCGGTTCAGCTTTTAATAGTTGTAGTGCATTAAGTACTGTAAGTTTACCTAAGGTAACTGCATTACAGGGAAATGCTTTCTATGGTTGTTCAAGCTTACAAGAAATTACACTCCCCGCAATAGTTAATATTGAAACACGTGCTTTTAGAAATTGCTCTTCTCTTACAAAATTAGTTTTGCCTGGAAATAGGGTAGTTTCATTAAATGCAAATGACGTTTTTGGTAATACCCCAATTGCAAGCGGGACTGGATATGTATATGTTCATCCAAATAGATTAAGCTCATATAAAAGTGCGACTAATTGGAGCGCTATTTCAGCTCAAATCAAGAGTACAGAAGAATTATCTTAACTGAGGGTAGGTGTGTGATAGAATGGCAACGGACGAATAAAATTCAAAAAGGGGTCACAAGCAAATTATGATGCTTTAAAAGAATCTAATAGTTTAGAAGAGGATTCTTTATATTTTATCACAGATACAAATAGATTATTTTTAGGCTCTGTGGATATGCTTATCCAATTAGCTTAATGTCAAATCAATCCGCATCCTTGCAATGGGGAAGACATAATAAAAAGAGGTCTTTTTATAAGACCTCTTTTATATTGACCCCCATCCCATTGATATATTGTCTAATGACAATTCACCACAATCAATTTCATTTCCGTTTTCAAAAATCATAATTAAATGATTCTCTTCATTAATATTACAATCAGCTATTGTTGAATTTGGCGAAGCTGGAAAAGGTATTGTAAACACATCACCAGATGTAGTATAAATTTTTAAATCTTGTCCATCAACTTCAATATTATTAATCCCCGCAGCTGTCTGTGCAGCAAGTTTTTTGCATAACGTATAAGTTATTAAATCCATAATTATTCACCTCTTTTTAAAAAAAGTCCCATTGTAAAGAGTCTTTTTCTATATTAATGTTAATTTCTCCACAGTCTTGAGTCGTTCCATCTGTAAAATAAAAAATTAAATGATTGTCATCTGAAACTTCAATTCTATCAATTTCTTTATTTAAAACGTTATTGTTGCTATTACTACCCTCTAACAATACCCATCTATTATCGCCATTTAAAATGTAAACAGTGCAATTTTCAATAACTAAACATAAGCTACCTTTTGCGACGTGTGGGTAAATTGGTAGATTTTGAATTTCATTTTTTTGATCGACTGTAAACTCAACAAGATAAGCTGTTTCATTTCCACTTTGTTTAATTCTATTTACCATACTAATAAATGCCTCTTTTCTTTATAGAAGTACCCACTGATTTTGTCCGTTTAACACATAAACATTTTTATTTTCTATAACAATAGCTAAACTTCCTTTTGCAACGTTGGGATAAACTGGTAAATCTTCAATCTCTTCTTCTGTATCGACTATAAATTCAGTTAAATAAGTGGTTTCTCTTCCACCCTGCTCTCTTATATTTATCATGTGAATCCTCCTTTTTTACATATTCTTTATATTTATTGCAAAGTATCTCTTTTAAAATAATTACTATTGCCCATTTTTAAGTTCAAAAAATCCAAAACCCCTCTTGGAATCATAAATACGACCGCTGCCGCCCCGAGTAGCTTTGTTGCTCCTTAAAAAAAATTATTTATTTATTAGATATTGATCGCCCAATAACATATCTAAAGTAATTTTTCCTCGTTCCCAATATGGTATGCGAATAAGTGGAATATTGTGTTCTAAAGCCCATTGATTTTTTCTTTTATCACGTTCTTGATTTTTTTCAAAATTTTCTTTAGTATTCCATCCACGACCTGTATATTTAAAATGTTGTTCTCCATCAAATTCAATTAATCGGATAATTTTATCTTTTTCATTTAATATAGAAAAATCAAAATGTTGACGAGGTAGAGAATCAAAACCCTGTTGTTGTGCATATGGAATATTGTTTTTTTCAAGAATATCTTTTATTTCTATTTCTCCAAGAGGAATGTGATAACAGCCACAAGATATTGTTCTATTAACAGTTTTTAATTTTAAGGCTCCGCCACGAACAGATACTATGTTTCCACAATCACATTGACAAATCCATTTTACACTTCCATCTTTAGTTCTTTGTGGATCTTTTTCTATAACTGTTAAAAAACCAAATTTTTGTCCTATTAAATTATCTATAAGACCTCGTTCTTCTTTTGTTTTCATAGTCTTTTCCATTCTGTAGCATCCACAACTTACAATCTCTCCTCGTCTTAAAGATGAACTACGAACACTTTTTTCTTTACCACATTCACATTTACAAATCCAATAGCTGCCACTATTTGTTTTTCTATCATTATCTTTGTATAAGACAGTCAATCTACCAAATTTTTGCCCTGTTAAGTCAATAAGCTTACTCATATATTCCATTCCTTTCATTCCATTTTTATCATTCTAATATATATAATTTTTAAATGGAATGGATAAAATAAAAATGATAAAAAGAGTAGAGAATGATATTCTCTACTCTTTAACTTTAGCTTTTAATTGGTTCATAACGATTACTCTGTAATATCTGTAACATTAGTTCCGTTCCACTTTTTCCAGAAAGAACTTGTTCAAAAATAGATGGGGAACACCCACTCACATAAGTGATTCGAGAAGACGGTTCTTGAAGAATGGTATTGTTTCTTGCGTTACAATTCCAATACACAACGTTGGGGAATCTCAAACCAGCCGCCGCCCACTTAACAGCGATTCGGTCCATAGTTGTTCTTGCCTCCGACTTGCTTCTAAAGTTTGATCCGGTGTCAATCTCCATATCGGAAACAATAACAAGGGTTTTAGGCAAGTCATCACTGTTTGCGCGTCCATCTTCAACCATATCGTAAAATAGGTCAAATACAGCGGGCAAGTTAGTATTTGCAACTTCTGCTGTCCGCAGAACATTCTTAACCTTGTCCACTATTGTGTCGCCATATACTCTATGAAACTGAGGACGGTTGGAAAAGGAAATAAAACTATTCTTAAAAGGACCACCCATTCTCTCCGCTGTATAAATGCCAAGGCTCAGAGATATATCAATAGGAAGAACATTCTGATAACCGCTCCAAGTCATTGAGCCAGAAAAATCGCAAACACACATGATGCTGTTGTCTGCTCCATTAAAATAATCTTTAAGGTTGTTCCAATACTTATCAAGTACGGCAACATCATTAGAATCGTAATAGAAAGAGCCAACGCGAGCTTTATGAGTAATTTCATAAGGATAAAGTGTTCCTGCGTTTACTTTTGTTTCCTTGTTATTCATAAAGTTTCTATACTTTTCTGAAGTAATAGGATTACGTCCAAAAGCTGCACGATACTTCATACCTGCTTTTGAGGGTAGTTTATCAAACTGAATCTCTTCCCAATGATTCTGAGACATCTGGCTTTCAACGAGTTTAATCTGAGCACGAAGCTCTGAAAGCATCTTTCTATACTGACGACTTGTCAAGTTCAAAGACTTGCGTAAGTTGCTAGCAAGAGCGACAGTGTCCTGACTTGATGCATTTTCTGACGGCATCCACTTTGCGCAAAGTGAGGGGTGACCGTTAGAACGGATATCTTCTTTCAGCTGATGTTGAATAAGATCAACTGCATTATCCCAACAATTCGTTCCCTCTGTAACTTTAAGAACTTCATCCCAACGCCCATATTCAGGAAGATATTGAAGAAGTTTCGTTGCTGTGCGGGGATGTGTCTGAACTAGCCATCTATAACAAACGTCAAAGAAACGACGCTCACCCTGACCGACTCCTCTAATATCGCGAAGATAGAACAGACACTTCAACGCCAAATCAGGGTTTTCATCATAAGCTTCGCTAAATAAGAGTATGACATCTTCATCTGAACGATTTCGATACGCACCTCCAAAAGCAAACATATCATAAACCTTTGATAGTGTTGATTTAAAAGCTAAAGCTGATTTTTCTGTATACTTTAAATTATTATTCATTATTATATCTCCTTTTACTCTACTAAAAACTTATTACCTAATAGAATACTTAAAGTAATATTTTCCCTTTCCCAGTATGGAATTCTTACTAAAGGAATTTTTAATTCTTTAGCTATTGTATTTTTTTCTTGATCATTTTTGTATGTATATTGATATTTTTCTATTGTATTCCATCCAGATTGTTTTATATTATTAGAAAAATGCTGTTCACCATCAAATTCAACTAATCTAAATAAATTTTGTTTTTCATCAAATAAGGCAAAATCGTATCTATAGTTATAGTTAGGAATTTTATATTCTTTTTGAAAGTTGATATTGTGTTCTTGTAATAATTTAGAAATATAGTATTCTCCTAAACTTTTTTGGCATCCACAACTAACAGTTCTTTGTAAAGTTGAAGATAAAGTTTCATACTCCCTATTACAAAAATTACATCTTACTTTATAATAGCTTTTATGTGGTTGTTTTTTCCCAGCATAACTAATTATGGTTCTGTTATTTATAGTTTCACCTATTTGATATTTTCTTCGAATACAACCACAACTTTTTATATGACCAGATTCTAAATCAGTTTTAGAAACAAATGTAATGTTTCCACAATCACATTGACATTTATATAGAATTTTTCCTCCACCTCTTTGTTCAGTAGCCTCTATAACTTTTAATTTGTTATACTTATTCCCTACTATTGAAGAGATATTTATTTTTTTAGGATTACGAGAATTCCCGCATTTTGGACATTGGTATACTCCATCATTGCGTAATTCTTTTGCGGAAAGGAAAATCTCTTCTCCGCATAAACATTTACATTTCCAAACCACTGATTTATTTTTTCTTTGAGTTGTTTCTTCTATAACAATTAATTTTCCAAAAGTTTGACCAAGTAAATTTATTTTTGCAGGCATAATATTTTCACCCCTTCTATTGTATATAAAAGGCTATTAGAAAATATTAATTATCTTTGTTACGTTTTCAGTAAATAAAAGAAAGCCTGCCCGCCATTTTCTGTATACTTTGTATTAAATTTTCTTTCGAGTTCATTCATAAAAGTATTCATAATTCTTTTTCTCCTTTTTCTCTTGAACTGCGGCTATTGTCATAGCCTTTTTGAAAGTGGAACGCACAGGATTCGAACTCGTCAGTCTGCTAATTATGAGTTAGCTGCTTTTACCTATTAAGCTACCGTTCCAGATAAATAGGGAGCTTAGCAATAATATGCCAACTCCCCATAAATACTAAATAATATTTTTCAAGGCAGAGTTTTTTACATTTTAAGATAAAAATTGTTAAACCCAAAGATTATTATAAGAATTGCTGTATCTGCCTTTATTCTTCTAAACATAAATTAAAAACCCTAAACTAAGCGCAGTAAAAAATTCCATCAGATTTAAAGAGTCTGTCATAATTTTTTAAAGGTTTGCTGTATGCGCTTATTTTATAAATTAATTAGATTATATTCTCGGTTGCGGGTGGTTCAATGATAATAAAAGGCTCGATTGCCATATAAATATCGTTCTCACTCTCAAGCCATAGTTCGTCAAACTCCATTGCGTGAAGAGCGCCTATGACTGATTTTGCATTTACTGTTAATCCCCTGCCGTCTGTGATGGTTATTTTACCCTCCAGACCTGTGGCAATCGCAGCAAGTTCATTTGCCTGTTTGACCGTATCAATTCGTATTCGATTCTTCATATTATAATCTCCTTTAAATTATTTGTAGGGGACTAATTAGTCAAAATTCCTTTTATGATAGCATAATTAGCAGTATATTCAGCGTTCATTCGGTGAGCTAAACTATATTCATCAGGTTCTACAAGGAACACGACAGGAGCGCCGCCGAACACTTGAACTGCTTTATATGCCCATGATTTAGCCCATTCAATAGAGTTTGTAATAAAGACAACATCTTTATTTTTTGTTCTATATAGTTCTCTTTGAATGTTTGTATCTTGCGGGGGAAGAATTTTATCACCTATTTTTAAGTGGTGTATTGTTGATGTACCATGAAAATAGGTTTGATTCTTTTCAAGAAAAGAGGTAAAATATTCTTGAAACTCTTTCTGCTCATCTGTCATGTATGATTCCTCCTGATTGGTCTGAGTGGAGAGACTCAAACTCTCGGCCTCTTGCTCCCAAGGCAAGCGTTCTATCAAACTGAACTACACCCAGATATAAAAGTGACCCCTGCGGGACTCGAACCCAGCGTCTCTGATGTGAAAGACCAGCGTCTTAGCCTCTTGACTAAGGGGCCATGAGATAAGAAACTCCTGCGGGAATTGAACCCTGCGTTCCCGCCTTTGGTTCCAGATACAGGATTTGAACCTGTATAATAATTGTTTTACATTAAACTAATCTGGCGAAAGGGCGACGACTTAGACCGCTTGTCGATGGGGACATATATAAAAGGGTGTCCTAACAGGAACCAACTCTCGTCAGCTCCCCAACTCTCCAATCCCTATAAGAGTTATGCGAATCAAAATTTTACTTGGAGGCTGCCTTTGCTCGCTCAAGCTGTCGTTCAGCCTTTTTAATCAGGTTTATGTTTTTCATTTCACCTGACGTTTTAAGTCGAGCGATACGATTCTCATAATGAGTTATACTTCTTATCATTTGTTTTTTTCCTTTCCTTAACTTTCTATATATATTATAACAAATTTTTTTATATTTTTCAAATTAAGGATACTTTATTGAAGCTAGTGATCAGATTCGAACGGACGTGAACGGTTTACAAGACCGACATACTAGACCTCTATATGACACCAGCATTTTAGCTTTAAGGTCAGCTAACCGCGCATACTTTTTTATTTGGCTATTTGCTTTCCAAGATGGCACCCGCGGAACGATTCGAACGCTCGGTCTTGTGATTCGTAGTCACACGTTTTATCCAACTAAACTACACGGGCATATTTGGTACGGCGAGAAGGAATTGAACCCTCGACACGTGCCTTAGAAGGGCACTGTTCTGTCCGCTGAACTACCGCCGCATATTTTCAATTTTTAGTTTCTCTCTTTCTTTTAGATATCCGGAGAGGTAATAAAAATAATTGAGAGTTAGATCATTTTCAAGAGTCCATTGAAATGGAGTATTTTTCTCGCTTCTTATATACCGTTTCCGCAAGATCTGCGCCCAACACAGATAGAAAAATACAAAGACTGTAACGGATATGGTGCGCGTGGCGGGAATCGAACCCGCGATGAGTCAATGCTCGATAGATTAAAAGTCTATTACCATGCCATTAGGTGACACACGCATGTATGCGCAGCCTTGTCGTACCTGCGCCGCAGCAGTTAGCCCCTGCTTGCCGAGAACGGTATCGCTCATTATACAATCTGATTATCCCCGTCACTTATGTGGAATTAACCATAGCGTCTCAGATATAATGTGTGTGAAAAAATATCTATTATCATACTAATAGATGACACACACAAAATAGCTATTTTTTACACACCACCTGCGAAGGTCGGGTTTACTTCTTTTCCTTGAGGACACCGTTCTACTTGGCTTTCGCACTTCGCTCTCGTCGGGCTGAGCAGGTTCTTACGCATCTCCTTGCGGGTTCTTACGCATTTCCTTTGCGATGGAGCAAGTGAGGGGAGTCGAACCCCCGCAGCCAGCGTGGAAGACTGGAATTCTACCATTGAACTACACTTGCATAAAATAGCTTTAAGGTCAGCCAACCGCGTATTGTTGATTAACATGGAATTTGCTTTCCAATAAATACTTCTGGGTGTGACCATTGGTACTGGAATATTCCCTTTGGTTCAAAGCACATTGTATTATGGAGGCGGGGATTCGAACCCCTAACAACAGCTTTCCATAAGGATTTTAACTGTCCGCTAGCCTTTTGCGTTGCCGCCGAAAAAGTATTTTATGATTGCTGTGTGTGTGCTTTAAGCTGCTCGGGTGGGGATCGAACCCACGACTTCTTGTTTAACAGACAAGCGCTGCTACCGAACTGAGCTACCGAGCAATATTATCAAGGCGCATAAAATGTAAGGGAATCGAACCCTCTAAAAACTATTTAAAAGATAATTTTATAAACCATTACAGTAATAATTGCTGTATGCGCCTTATTTAAAAGCGGGAGATAGGACTTGAACCTATATCACAAAGTTTGGAAAATATATGATAGGAAATATTGCTGTATGAGTTTAAATCTAAACTCAAATCATAATACTTTTGCTCTACCTGTTGAGCTACTCCCGCATATTGGCAGCAGAGAGATGAGTCAAACATCTACTTGAGGTTTTGGAGACCCCTGTCCTACCGTTAAACGACTCTGCTATATGTTGCAAGATTTTTTACGACTTACTTGCGTAATGTCGGAAAGGTGGTATCAAAATGTTTGTCACTATTGGCAGCGGGAGAATGAGTTGAACATTCATTGTGGGCTTCAAAGACCCCGGTCCTACCGTTGAACGACCCCGCTGTATAAATTGCAGAGGTGAGAGTCGAACTCACCAAATACAGGATATGAGCCTGTTGACTTAACCGCTTGTCTTCTCTGCCATTTTTAATTCTCTCAAACTTTCTATATATATTATATCAAAAATTTTGAGAATTTTCAAATCGGATTTTTTATCTAAGGAAAAAGGCGCCTAATCCTGCTTTATTTAGGGTTTCTCGTCCTCACCCCTTGAAGGTCGCTCTTCAACGGTTCATCATCACGACAAACAGGAGGAAGTTTCTCTTAGGTCTAATACTTCAAAATGCCACTCCTTCCATTTTAATGCCGACAAGAGCAAAGTTGACAAGTTGGTTCATTTTAATGTCTGATGGGTAACAACTATATCCCGAATTGACAATGTGGAGCGGTGGGTGTGAGTTGCACACACTAAAAGATGTTTTGCAGACATCTACCAAGACTGCTTGACCACCGCATTTTTAATTCTCTCAAACTTTCTATATATATTATATCAAAAATTTTGAGAATTTTCAAATTATTTTTCTTGCGGAAGTGCGGTGGAGAACTCTCCAAACCCCCGCACTTCCTATTTTGTTGTACAACGAATTTGGCTGTCTTACAAGTAGCCAAGGGAATTAAACCCCACAGGACTGTTCTTCAACTTTTTTGTGCCGTAACGTTGCACCAGAGTTTGCCAACAATAAAATCAACTCTCTGTTAAAACGACACTCCTATCCCGATGAGTGCAGGGGGAACATTTATACAGCTGTTCCATACACTGATTGGCACTAAGGGTGGGATTTGAACCCACGGACCTGTTACAGTCGGGAATTTTCAAGATTCCTACATTAAACCAGACTCTGACACCTTAGCATATGAGCACTTGCAGAAAGATTCGAACTTTCGGTACAACTTACGTCGTACAACAGATTAGCAATCTGCCGCTTTAGACCACTCAGCCATGCAAGCATATTATATGGATTTTAATGGCGGAGATTATCCACGGAACTCTATACTTTTAAGGTAAGTAGCCATAACCTAAGTGGAGGATAGAGGCTATGCTCCTCTTTTACGCGATTATCAGCCGCGCGTTTTACTGATTAAACTAATCCTCCATGTAGTGCCAATCATTTCCTATTGGCATGGAGTAGGTTTTCATCTCCCATATGTCCGCAAACATATGCCGCTATTCTGGTACGGGTATGCTATATCGGAGTCAAGTACTTGCAGTTCTTCTTTCGAAGTTTTTTTATTCAGTGATAGACCTTTGTAACTTGCAATCATTACTCGTGGTCAACATCTAATCCGAAACCCGTTGGTGGGTGAAGAGGGTAACGCTCCCACTCGAACCATAGGTATGAGTTTTACAGACTCACCCGTCTCTTTAACGGTTTACTCACCCAGATATCTACTCCGTTGTGTTGCAACACTCGTTGGGACGGAAGTCACTCCAAGTTACTTTCTATATATCTGCGAAGTATACGAAAACAGGACAGCCGATTTAGTTTCACTGCATTACCCTCATCATTCTTTGCTTATGCCAAGATGACGTCAACTTCTTGAGCGCGGGTTCATTGGTTAGCCCAGTACACATACTTTTATATCGGGTACCAAACGATAGCTGGTAGAGGCGGAGGGGATCGAACCCTCGATGTTTCTAATGTACTGAATTTTAAGTTCAGTGTGTCTCAGCCTGCTGCACCACGCCTCCATATACCTATTACAATTTATCCCACTCCTCATCAGCATATTGTTTTATGTCTTTTACTCGGCGGGGTAAGTTATAATAATCACACCATTTTCTTATAGTGTTATCAGTAACACCATATAATTTACCTATTTGAACAAAAGGTAAAGCTCTTATTTTATTTTTTAATTCTTCTCTTGTTGGTCTTTCAACTTTTCTGTTTAATAAAGAAAATTGTTCTTTTTGCTCTTGTGTATAAGTTTTTAAAGGACTTTGTTGATATTTTAAAAATTCTTCATTTGATAAATTTTCTTTGGGAGAATTATTCTTATTTAAATATTCCCAAATGTACCCTTTCCATCTAAAACCTTTTTTAATATTCCTTGCCAGTGCGCCCTCTTGCAATAAATTATTGTCGAAAAATAATTTTGCTTTCCGAATTGAAGAAAATACCTTTAAAGGCTTATGAGTTAAAACGTCTATTGCAACAATAGGTTTATTGTTTACTATTCTTGCTCTTACTTCTTTCTCAGAAATATTATAATATCTCAATGCTTGAGTAATAACTCCATCGCCACATTTCAGCTTGTTTTGGATTTCTTTGCAAGATAGACCACTTATCCATAATTCATAAATTTCTTTATAATCATAAAGTATGGGAGCTGAACCACCAATGGTTAAATTATATCCGTCTTTATAGGTGTTGTAATATTCTATCCAGTAAATCTCTCTCTCGTTGAGCTGTTCTCTGGAACATCTCTCTAAGATTTCAAAATTAAAATTTTCCAACCCATACTTTTTAATAGCAAAGTGTATAGCAGATGGTTTACAATCAGCATACTTATGGCTATGCCATCTCTCATATATATTTACACTCTGACCGATATAGCTATGACCATTGATTTTATTTGTTATTTTATAAATTCCACAAATTCTTTCCATATAATTTCACTCCTATTGAAATATTTTTAAGAGCTGAGTGATAGGAGCACTCTTATCTCGCATAGGCGGCCAAACCTTTCGCTTCCTCTTTCTTAATTTTCAAAAATCATCATCAGTCTTTATTGGCGCAAATGTCCCTGATTTAAAAGTCTTTGCTTGTATAAATGTCGATGATGATTTAGAAAGTTTTTTCTTAACTTTCTATATATATTATAACAAAAATTTTTAATTTTTTCAAATTAAGCATTTTTGCTATAGCCTTTAAAAGTACGGGATAACAGATTTGAACTGTTAAACACTTGTTTCTAAGACAAGCGGCTTTGCCAATTTGCCTAATCCCGCATATTTCAAACGTGGGCAGATGTTTATTCCAATATTTCACATAGACCACGTTTGTCATAACTGCCCCGTCAATGGTAGATTGTCTGGGATTCGAACCCAGAAAACTCATATTTTGAGTATGAGATGTCTGCCAATTGCAATCAACAATCCATATATAACAAGACTGTGCTGTTAAATTTTACACCATATTTGCCTGTCTAAAGCGGGGGTTGTAGAAATTGAAAAACTTTCAAACTTCATTATATATATTATACCAAAAATTTTGAAAGTTTTCAAAAAAGAGGAACTTGCTCATAATCATAGACCTCAGAGCCACCAATAATTTTGGCATTCAATAAAATCTATTTCTTCTTGAAGAGCTGCATATGTAGTATAAACACTATGAACCGATACCTTTTCACCACATCTGGTAAAAAGAACCCATACATAGCCTTCTTGGTCTTTACCTATTTTTATCCCTTATTTCTTTTTTTTATTATATCAAAATTTTTGATAATTTTCAATAAAAAACAGTCTGTTCGCAATCATAAAATTTTATGACCAATTCCTGTTGAAAAAATATCAAGTTTAGAGCCATTTTTAAAGATATAACAAACGTCATTTTTAGACTTCTGTGGTTCTATAAGCTTATTTTTTTCTTGTAGAGCGGTATAAATGGCATAAATTCCATAAAAACATAATTTACTATGTATATACTCTTCTTGGTCTTCACACATTTATATTCCTCTTTTCTTTTTTTTTATTGTATATATATTATATCAAAAATTTTGATAATTTTCAATTTTTATTCACCAACATAAAACTGTTTCTCTCTGGCAATAGCGTTCATACGATTTTTATACTTGCGCATATCTGCTTGATTTCGCCACTGATAAAGTAAAACATCATTTTGAGGATAATAAGATACTTCCGCACGATAATCTTCGATAAGCATCTTAACAAAAGCATCAAGTTCCATGCCTAACATGCGCGGGACAATCCACCACGCGGCAGATTTAAACCCTTGCGATGTATCATTACAATGCCAAGTTCCCACACAAGTATCCTGCCACTCTACTAATTTGAGAATTGTTTTTGCCATAAGAACCTCACTTTCTATGACACCATTTTTCCCATTTCTGGAGATATTCTTCGAAAGTGTAGCGCTCATAATTGCGCCACTCCCGCTCTCTTCTTCTCCATTCTCTTGCGGCATCTTTTTTAGAATAATAAAAAGGTTTCCAATCCCAGTTATTATTGATACGTCCATACTTTTTATAAGCATTGCCGTTTGCGGGGGTGTCCTCTATGCTTGTTCGCCTAAAGTTTCTATTCATTTCTTTATGATTATAGCTTCTTTTTTCTACCCTCATCATTGGGTGTTTGCGATAAGACCGACTCATAAAGTCACCCCCTATATTATATTACTTAATTCGTCCACCAAGAGCACGAATCATACTCTCTACTCTTGCTCTCTCTTCTGCTGTTGGAGCACCGCTAACTTCTCTGCCAACTGTTGCGGCTGTCTCCACCGGTACGGGAGTGCCACCTATGACGTCTTTTGCGGCAGTCAATGCCACCTTTATTTCAACAGTTTGACCGTCTTCCACCATGGGAATACGCAAAACTTTGTCAACAATGAAGCTATTAGGAAAAACTTCCTGTAGCTTCTTCATAACTTCACCTTTTGCTGCCTGTCCACGTGCTGCCATTATTCTTCTCCCCTCGTAGCTTTTTCATCGGTCATCTCATATACGTCTTCTGCCGCGTCACCTGTTTTTGACATAGCAATCTCAAACAGCACCGATAATATGTCTTGTTCCCCATAATATCTTGATATAGCTTTCATTGCTTCCTCAAAAGTACCTTCAGGTACAAGACCTGTTACGACATGATTACGTCTATCTGCTTCGTCATAAAATATAACTCGATACTTATAGAAATACACTATGAGAACCCCTTTCTCTTAACTTTCTATAATAATTATATCAAATTTTTTTAGAATTATCAATTATTAATCCCGCTTTCTTGAGTGTTTTCGCCAAGTCCAAAACCCTGTCACATATGCGGCAGGCACCTCCGGAAAGGCAGCGCTGGCGACAATGACGTCTTGTTTCCGCAAATTGCTTTATAATATAGCGACTGTCAATAGGTTGTTTAAGACCGAGAATAATTTCCTGCAATTCGCCAAACCATTTCTTATCTATTGCATATATCTTATAATAAACTGACTGTTCACTTACTTTTGCTTTCCAAAAGAATTCACATACATCAACATATGGTTCATATGTTTCTATATCTTCCGGTCTTATAAAAAATGAATAAATGTCATATAAAGGCAATTCTTCTTGTGCAACATTAGGATAAGTACGGACTTTAACCTCATTTTTGTGTGCAAATTCTCCCGCACGCTCAAGATCAAAACCAAGAGCTTCTGTAATATATACATCAGACACACCAAGTTGAATTAAATATCTTAATTTAAGCCAAGAATTAGCTAAATTAAAAAAGAAATAATCAATTCCCGCATCTTTTAACGGTTTTATATATTGCTCTTGCTCGCAAGCTTGCGGAAGTTGAATTGCGAAGTTTGTTAGACCTAACTCTTGCTTAAGCGCAAGGAAAACCTTATACAATTTTCTTCCCTCTAATAAATCATTTTCTTCTATCACTTTTATAATAATTCTCTGATTTGGGCGCTTTTTGATGAACTCGCCATAGTTATGATTTTCAGATGTCAAAATTATTAATTCGTCAACATCTTTTATATAATCACCGCCCAAAACAAAATCCATACAATATTTCATTTGATTTACTCCTTTTATTTAGATAAGCCAAAATGGGACGGCAATTGCCGCCCCTAATTGGCTCGTGTTTAAGTGCAACTTAATCTACAAGCTTGTAGTGCATTACACGTCTCTTATCTACAGTCATAGCTACCTTCATTACCTCACCAGCCTTAACAAGCTGACCAAGTCTTGCAGTAATCTTGGCTCTTGTTACATCAGGGTCATCAAGCTCCATAACAGTCATAATCTGGTCGATTGTCTGGAACTCATCAGTTACTGCTGCAGCAACCATTGCGCGAAGCTCGTCGCCCTCTGCCTTACGCTCTGCAGCTCTCTCTCTTGCCTTTGCTGCCTTTGCATCAAGCTGCTCGATCTGCTTGTCTATGAACTCAACAAGCTCTGCTGCTCTCTCTGCATCTGCGGGAATGAAACCCTTAAGCATCTCGAAATAATCTCTCTTTGTCATCTTATCAGCCATAATCATATGCTCCTTTTTCTTTTAAAAAATTTTTTTGTTTGTTGTTTTCTTTTGTTTTTCTATAATAATTATATCAAAATTTTTTATAAAAGTCTACTTGGTGTCGCTATCACCCATAATATAGTGAAGTTCATCATCTGTAAGGGTGTCATATACGAGGTTATGATAATGAAGAAATTCATCCAGCATTAACGCTGATTTTGCATTTGAAAAATGTTGCATATCATCGTGAACGGCTTCAACTTTTGCCTTATGGTCTTCGGGAGAGTCCATCCACCCGAAATTCTCAAACCTCATAAAATCGAATGCACTATACATAGAAAGTCCCCCCTTATCAATAATTATAGATGTCCCAACCGGCGACATCATACTTGCCATAGTCAACAGTATCAATACGTCCTAAATATTCGCTTGCAAGATAATCCTGATACATCTCATCAAGTGCTTGCTCTATGGATGTATAACTCTCTACTTCGGGCTGATTTGCTGTTTGCTCTGCGCACATCGCATCTATATACGCATCATACTCTTCCTCCGATGTAATGCCTGCTTCTGCGCAGAAGATTTCCTCCGCTGTCATATTTTCAAGTCTGCAATCCATAAAATTGATACCCCTTTCTTAACTTTCTATATATATATTATAACAAATTTTTTTATAATTTTCAAGAAGCAATTGTTTTAGCTTGTTTAGAAAGAATATATATAGTCACAATTTTCAAAATAATCAGCAAGGTAATCATCGAGGCTAATGTCATCCATTTCTATTTGAAACTCACGATAAAGTTCACAAACGACTTCTGTCACTGTATTGACATACCAATGATAACATAGCGCATCTACAATATCAAGTTTTTCATTTTCATCGCAATCAAAATAAAGAACATCGTCCATAGACACACCGCTGGGTTTGTGCGTCCAACTAACTTCTACGCTATACTTTTATTTTTCCTTCACTTTCTATATATATTATATAATAAATTTTGAAAATTTTCAATTAGGAATGAAATGAAGAATAATCAATAATTACAGGAATATGATTGATATAACCAACATTTTCACAGTGTAAATCATCAATACAATACTCGTCAAGAAAATTAAGAAGTTTATGTAGATTTTCTATTCCCCAATAGAGATAGAAATCTACTGCCCACTTATCTGGCAAGTCTTTTAAAGAATATTTATGACAATAAAGTTTGTTTTGCTTGCAATATTCCTCATAAATATCTACAAGTTCTTGATAAAAATGAGCTGCTGTTTCAGCATCGTATTTTTCATTAAACTCGCGCTGCCCTATTATTTTTTCCTCTTCTAAAAGCGGGCGCTCGTCTCTCTGGTCATATACCCTACCTCTTTCTTGTACATAGATAGGATAATCTTCAATATACCCAATGCAAATGGTTTGTGCAAAAAACTTATCAACGCCATATTTTATAGCTTCGTTAAAAAGAATTTCTTCTACTTCACAGTAATTCCAATCGTCATTCAATTCTACACCAATATTGTCTGGAATACTTTCCCACGCAGAATCAAAACGATCACTACACATTTCACAGCTATAATAAGTACGATGAACTGTCTTTCCTGTCATATCAGTGGTAGAATAACTACTGTTTGAATACCAATATTCTTCTTCCGGACCTGCGGTAAAGGGAATTTTTACAACTACATTGGGAAAAGCCGTTGGAAAAAATACCGCCTTGCTTATGCCGTAGTCCTCTTTTTCAACTTCATCAGCGTAAAACTGAATAAAATCATTATAATTATCTTGATTGATGTCATATTTAGTAGAAATACTATACTTAGAGGGTTCAAAGATAGAAATAAGTGTTTTCTTATCCTTCTCTGAAAGTTTCACCATCCTCAGAATCCCCTTTCTTTTTAACTTTCTATATATATTATAACAAATTTTTTTATAAAAATAAAGAGTGGCTTTTTTGCCACTCTTTAGTCATCTCTCTTTCTTGCGTCTTCCAACTTCTTGCGTTTAAGGTTTTTGCGGATCGGGTCTCTGCCGCGCGTGGGCTCATATCGCTGACAGTGTACACAAGCGTGCCACAATGTCCCCTCTTTGCCAAGTGCACAATCCTTTTCCGTGCGGTAATGAATACAAAGAGCCGAACGGTCTTTCAATGTCACTTCCCCCTTACCTTTTTCTCAAGAATAAAGTCATAAATACAAATAACGATTCCAACTCCGCCAAGAATACAACCAATAAGATTATGATCGACGATACCAATGATAAGATATGCCGCCCACAAAATAAACTGAATTACATTAAGTTTCATATGATATTCCTTTCTCTTGGTTCAATACCACCAAGCCAATCATATTTTTCTTTAATATGCAGATAAATTCACTCATTACCTCCTTATTCAACAGGATAAAATAAACATCTTGTAAGATATGTCTGCTTTTGTCCCCCATATTCTTTTTTATCCTTTATCGTACCAGAAAGAAGAATTGTATCACCGACCTCAACATCTTTAAAAGCAGAAGTAAACCAACAAAGAACAGAATTACCAGATTCAAAAGTATAAAGTACTGAAAGACCGTACTTTGAATTAATTTCCTTCTTTCCTACAATAACAGCGGGAATCTTGCGGAGACGGTCACCAATAGCACCGATGAACTCAGAATCAGTCATTGAACTTGCTAATTCAACTTCACGCTTTGGCTGATATGGCTTAAGCGTTTCCTTAACAAAAGCCTCTGCCTCATCTTTCTCTATCATTGTTGAAATGGAAGGCAACCAGATATAAATGTCATCCGCAAAAATCGGAACAAAAACATAACCTGCAAGGTCAAACTGCTGCGGCGAGTGCCATCCAAGCAGTTTATTGTAAACACAATCATTCTGCTTGAGTTGCTCTTTAATCTCGTAAGTATTGCCGCCAGTGACTACATATGTCACAAATTTATCGTCAACCTGCTTAAAACCATTACGTTTGAGCCACTCTGCCTTTGTCTCATTCTTCTTTTTATAATACATAGACACTCACCTTTCTTTTTTCTTTCTTTATTGTATATATATTATAGCAAAATTTTTTGAATTTTTCAATTAGAGGGGTTTTGGGTCCAAAAATCTGTAAACTCCTTTTCGATTCTTGTAGGCGACAGATCGCGTGCCGGCATTTTTTTTTAATACAAGAAAATGTAAATTTCATTTGAAAAACTGAAAAAATTTTGATATAATTAAATTAGAAAATTTGAAGAAATAAAAAGGCGGTGAGAATATGGCTCTTATAGTTGCAGGTAAAAATAATATTGTAGAATCTTTTCATTACAAAAATAAGCAAGGTAATCTGACAGGCTATTTCGATGCTGACTTTTATTTTAATTGGCGAGAATTTTCAAAAGATGATGATATTTCTTTTTCTGGATTTTGGAATATTGGAATTGTGACTTGCCGAAAAAGAAAACATAAAGATTATAATGAAGATAATCACATTACTTTTGGCGGTGGAGTTAATTTTATTCCGTGGTATATCCAACAGACTAAAGAACTTCAAGATTTTATTAAAGCAAATCATTTATCAACGCCTATAATTGTTTGGTGGACTGACGGTCATAGAAGAAATGCTTATGTAAGATACCTTACTAAAAAAATGGGCTTCTTTTTAACTCATTGGTCTGATGACGCGCAGTATGCTGGTAAAAAAGTTTTAATGTGGAAACCCTAAAAGGAGTGGCTATAATGTATAGAAAAATCGTAAACGACAAAGTATATCCTGTCTTTTCTGTTAAGTACCCCGGTCAATCACCAGATGATATTTACTTTGATTGGCAACTACCTGAAGTGCCGGGCGGAGAGCGCACTTCGACATTCCTAAAGGATCGGTTTCGGTTTTGGTATTATCCCGATCACTTAGCGTACTTCGCAAGAGCATCAGCGTTATCGAAGTCTAGGCGGCGGAAGATTTTTGATTACTACAAAAAGATGAAGGCATATTTTGAAAGCCTCAGATGTGAGGTTGGAGAACTTCGTTTTCATCGGATAAGGGAAGAAAGCTATATTGAGGAATCGCATAAGACTTTAGAAGAGCTGGATTCGGATCCTCGTGCCGACAAAGAATGGAGGTAATAATATGAAGCTTGAAGCAGTTCAAAGAGATATAGTCAGATACGTTTTTGTATTTGATGTTGAGTGTCAAGTTAAAGGATTCAACGGATATATTTCAACGATGAAGTATACCTGCCTTTTAAACACTGATGAGTTCGCAATCAGCATAATACCCTTCGACGCTGACAAAGATGCGACTCTTAACGCTATTAGCAACTCTACGCTTGAATTTTCTATTAATAATTATAATAACCCCGCGGAAGTTTGGTTTGCAAGAGACACCTTACCTGCGCCAGAAGAAATCACACTTATTAAAGAGAATTTTGATAAAGTAGCAGAATTGTGCGAACAAGAAAATATCCTTGACGAATGGAATCCATTTAGACGTATTAATCAGGCAAGAATTAGCAATCTTCGCTTAGTAGAGGCTCGCTCAAAAGTAGAGATTCTTTCCGAAATAAAATTAGAAGATTAATTTGATATATAATTCCCTTTTCGAAGGGAGTTATTTCTTATTTGAAAAACTTAAAAAAATTTGATATAATATATATAGAAAGTTAAGAAAAAGAAAAAAAAGAAAGGTTGGTATTGTATGAAAAGTGAAGTTGTAGTAAGAGAGTATCTTGTTGCTGATGTTTATTACAAAGAAAAATATGACCATGCTTGTCTTTTTGAAGGCAATACAGATGATTATTTTAATGGCTTTTCGTCTATTTGGGCAGTAGAAATAGATGAAGATGACCTTACAAATCCCAATCCCCTTTGGCTTGTGAATGATATTTATGTTACATCACACGATATCTGCGACCTTGAAGATGCTCATTCAATTATTGAGCAGGCACTTGAAAATGAAGATACTTCAACGACATCGTTCAAAAATGTCCGCTTTATTAAGATATCTTTTAAACTTACAGCAAAGTCTTTAGGCATCAAGAGTGCAAAAGAAATACTTTTATTCTAATATTAAAGGGGGGATAAAGATGTTAACGCCAGAATCAGTTAGTCTTATTTGCTTTTTAGATAATATAGAGCAACTTATTAAAGAATTTACACTTGATGGAGTCATATATAATTATATCTTTGATCCTGATTGTGAGTGTGATTTTGATTACTTAGATGTAGCTTTAGAGCATGAGTGCGAAAAAGCAAACAATCACATCAAAGAAACATTTATCTCTTTTGCTTATAGAGAGGATTCAACATCGAATAAGATAACTATATCTGTTTCACAGGCACTTAATACTTTTGTTAAATTTGAAATCCTTATTATGGCGGAGAAGCAAGTTATTGATTTGTCAGATATGACTATTAAACCGCTTAGCTATTGGGGAGTCGAAGAAGAGAAGGAAGAAGATTAATGCATAGAAAAGTTTATTACGTTGTTAGCCCGACCTGCGATATTAATCTTTCTATTGGTAACAAACGCTATCAGATTACTACTGACTCTTGTGGTGTGGTCGCTGATGCATACGAAAGAGACTATGAAAATTATTTTGTGTGCGCTTTTCCCGCAAAAGCTTCCTTCACTGGTGAGAGTGGAAAAACAATAGAAAGAATAGAGCGTAAAATTATTGACCTTAAGCAGAGTGAGGTTAGGGTTCTTGGATGGGGACGTGCTCCTTTTGAGGATGAGTATCAGGAAAAGCGCGGGGAAATGTGTATTGATTTCTTTGAAAATTAAAGATAAAAAGGTGTGTGAGGTTATGTTTATATATGGAGCAACTCAATGCGAACAAGACTATTATGTACAGAGAATAAGTCAGATAGAAAGGAATCACCTTGTTAAATATAATATATATGGTGATATGATAATGGACGGCTCAGACTTTTGCGATGATATCGTTAATTTTGCTGTTGATGAAGATTTTACTGTAGATGAGGAGTATACAATCGTATCAAAAAAGAAAGCTGTTACAACCTTTATCTTAACTGATGCTCGAATAACGATAATTCTTACTTATATTATAAGAAGAAAGGGATTAAAAGAATGATTCAAATTTGTTGTGATATTTGCGAAAAACCCGTGGCATCATACACTGAAAAGACTGGAAAAATATGGGAAGATTTTACTATGCGTGAGCGTAGAAAATGGAAACCACAAATTCGTCACACACTATGGTATGAATCTCTTTGGCATGAGCTACACATTTGCGGAAAATGTCGCAAAGCAATAGCAGAATATCTTCCTAAAGGCAAGAGTATGAAATGTTTACTTGAAAAAGAATAAAAAATTTGATATAATATATATAGAAAATAAGAAAGGATTAAAAGAAAAAGTAAAAATGTTAGTTTGTTCTTATGACGCAAGAAGATTATTAGCACTAACTCAAGATATATTTAATATATTATCAAACGATCACGAATGGCTTACATTAGAACAACTTCAGTTTAGGTTTATATATTATGATAAAGAGCGGATTGAATTAGAAAAAATTGAAACTGCTTGTAACTTTCTTGAAGAAAACAAAATGATTTTCAAAAAGCAAGATGGGCGATATGGAAGGCGCGGAACTTGGAGAGATCGCCCCGAAATAGAAAAAACATCAAAATGGGGGCTTTAATTTATGAGGAATACTACACATTATCTTTTGGTTGACTACATTAAAGAAAACGGCGATGTTCAGCCGTCTATCCTCGAAGGTGTTTATTCACCCTGCTATCCCACTCCTTCTGGATATCACGATATTGAGATTATCCCTGTTTTCTTTGACGACAGTGATATTCTTTATATTTGGGGAAATGTTCTTTCTTATTGGGGTGTTAGCGCCTTTTCAAAAGGACATAAGGTTATGTCTGTTGCCGATAGAGGGCTGGTAGAAAGAATGTTCCGTTTTATAGCGGAGCAGCTTGTGGAGGAATATAAAGAGCGAGGAATGAATCCTCCAAAGCTGGAAAATCCTCGTCTTTTGAGTTATCATATAGATGTCACTCCGGCAAAGTGACACCTTGACATCTCTCAAAATTTTTGCTATAATAAAATAGGAAAATGATTTCATCCATTATGAAAACTTAATAAAAGAGGGTTTTCTTGAAGTTATCTATTTTACAGAGAAAGGCGAATAAAACTATCTGCTGTTTTAGCGCAGCGCAAAAGTGAGAGGTGTTTTAATGATAGATATATTAAGTGGAGTTTGCCCCGCCGCAGGTTTATAGCACTTTGTGTTTGGTTTGTTGGTAATGATGATAATAGATAAGGAGGCTTATATATGGGATTAAAGGGTATGATTTTATGGCTAAAGCAAAAGATTTAACAGGTTTACGTTTTGGTCAGTTAACTGTTTTATCCTTAGACGAGGATTTTGAAAAAATAAGAGCAGGACGTCAAAAACGATGGATTTGTCGATGTGATTGTGGCGTTGAAAAATCTATTATTGGAGCTGAATTAACTCGTAAAAATAAATCTCAAAAATCTTGCGGTTGTCTTTCAAAACAACGACAAAAACATTTTGGTGACATTACCAAGAGAGATTTGACAAATATAAAAATTGGTTTGTTAATTCCGCAGTATGTTATTGGAACTAATTCACACGGTTATCAACTTTGGCTTTGCCAGTGTGATTGTGGTTTAAAGAAAATAGCCTCAAGTCGTGAGCTTCTTAGTAAAGAAACTTTATCTTGTGGCTGTAAGAGGGGTCATTATTGGGAGGATTATGTTGCAGATTGTTTAAAAGAAAAAGGAATATCTTTTCAAAGAGAATATTCTTTTAAAGATTTACGGGATGTTTTGCCTTTAAGATTTGATTTTGCTATTTTTAAAGAAAATCGACTTTTAGGTTTAATAGAATTTCAAGGTTCACAACATTTTGATAAAAACAATATTTATTATAATTCAAATATTACTAAACATGATAATCAAAAAAGAGATTATTGCGAGCAGTATAATCTTCCTTTATGTGAGATTTTATTTAATCAAGTAGATAATATTCAACAAATATTAGACACTTTTTTAGAAGGGATTGGTGCTTTATCGGACTAGATAACGGTATTTTTCTTACTTATAAGAATAGGTACGGAGAAGATGGCTACTGCGAGTGTGATGATACAGAAGAGATTTTGGAAGAGCTGTTAAGAAATGAAAACTATACACACAATTTTGTTCCATATTTTGAGAACATTTCAAACGATATTTGCTATTGGCGCAAGTGTTGGGGTTTTAGAGATACTGTTATGGCGTATCTTGGAAATAAATATGATGAAATTGATGGATATGAGTATCGTCTTGATGCTGAGGATATAGATAAAATTATCGACATTTTGTTTGATATTGCGCAGCATCCAGATCATTGGGAAAGCCCTGTTTGGAGTTGGGTTGAATATCTAAATAACAATATGATGAATTTGGCTAATATCCTGCGGCTAAGAGAAGATATTCGTCATGGGTTTATTGACCTCGATATTATTGGGGTTATTTGGTACGACTCTTATTAAGGGGTGAGCCTATGTACAAAGTCCAAGTCTATTATGATAAGGATTGTCGCCAAGAGGCTATCAATATTGCGGCATTCCGCTTGGGGATACCCCCGCCAACAGTAGAATCATTATGGAGTGATAGACAATACTTCTTAAAAGGATGGAACAATTTACCATTAATTCTATTACAAGCTATTGAGGTACTGGACAGAACTGATGATTTAATAGAAGAGGAACAAAAGTATTATCAAACTCAAAGCGTTTTTTCAGAAGTTTTTGATGGCACAGAGTTGTGGTTTCCCTTTGGTTGGGATCCCGCGCTTATTGCCGGTATTAAAATGTCAAATATTTATGAAATTACAGGTTGTAATAGAGTTTTAAAAACTTATTTTTATTGTTAAAAAGGAGTAATGAATTATGATTGATGTAGAAAAACTTATAAGAGAAGGAAAATCAGAAGAGGATATTCTTAAACTCTTAAAGGGTGATATTGAAACAGCCAATCTAAAAATTGACAAGGAGAAGGAAGCTGAAAAAATTGAGGCGCTTAAAAAGGAGCAACTTAAAGATGCAATTGCGCAGGCAGAAGCTGCACTTCAGGCAGTATATGATTTGACTGGCGGAAAGATTACTGTGTACATTCTCAATGGAAAAGTTCAGGTTCTTGTTGACGAGAAGCCAGATTCAAGAGGAAGAAATGTTAATTCTTGGAAGTATGGTAATTCAATTCTCAACGATATTCTTGATATTTGGAGTTAATTAACATTTTTATACCCCTGCTATTCGCGCAGGGGTATTGTTATAGGGTGGTATTGATATTTAGTATAAATATTTTTAATTGTTGCATTATAATATATATTATCTATAAGGAGTAAAAGATGAAAAAGTTTTTAATTAATGCTAAGGCAAAAATAGCAAGAGACATAAGTAAGATGACAGCCTTTTATTATAGAAAAGAACAGTTCTATGATAACAATTGGACAATTTATTCAGAAGATGAAAACGAAGACACTTATAGACTTATAGAACTTGAAACAGAAGATGAAGATAAGGTAATGGAGCTGATGGAAAAATTGTGTAAATTTGTAGCAAGTGAAGATATTTATTATGGACAAAGTACTTTTTATTATGGAGAAGAAGCATAGCAAAGAGATTTGGCGCAGCCAAATCGACTGTGGGGGGTAGGGGCAACGGAGTGGCACGATGGCGTCCTGCTCCGTTCCTCAAAGAGAGGTGAAAATAAAAATGGAATTACCATATAATGAAAATAATTATTTTACCGTTGATTTAGCAGATGTTGGATTTACCGCAGATAATTGGGAGTTTGATGTTCCTTTTGAAAATTGCAGAATGATTGGCGAACCTCATTTTGAAATGTCAGAAGATTGTATAAGTTGTAAGCTTACTTTAACAAATGTTAAAATTATAGATATGACTACTAATAAAGTTATATTAGAATGGGATATGCGGAAGGATGATGAAGATGTGGATGATAAAGCGCAGTTGGACGGATAATACTGAATTATCTTATGAAGAAGAAGTAATGTTGGCTAATATATTATGTCAGCATTGTGCAGGGATAGAAAGTATAGAGTATGCAACATCTATTGTCGCCGCAATAGTAGAAGATATTTATCGTAAAATTGGTAAGGTGACTGGTGAAGGTATTCTTCCTATTTATACTGATGGTCCAAGCGTTAAGCTGTTCATTGTAGAGATAGATAATCAGATTATTTGTGGAGTGGTAGCTGATGATAAGCCTATTAAAATAGTATGGGATAGAAGTTATCCAGTTTATTACACTTATACTCTTGGAAGGAAAGGTGAATTATGTGATATTGAAGAAGATAATTAATAAAGATGGGGAGATAGAATATATCCCGCTTGCTGGCGCAGAAACTACAATATTTGCCGCATATCAAAAAGCTTGTGATAAATTGATTTATAGAACTGATATTGCAGATAAAGTATCAACCAAAAGAGAACTTGATAAGATGATTGTTAATACTCTTCATACTGTTGAAATAAAAGGGCATTATGGTGAGACGTTTTTCTATTATTTTGACCAAGGTGCCGCAGATAAATATTGGAAGGAAGTTAATAATGCGGATTAGTTTTTTTATTGCTGATAATTTAAAGTGGAATCTCATAAATGATGGGTATGATTACAATAGTGTTGTAGAGACTATTTGCGAATGTTTAGATAATAAGTATGATTCTGAGGAAGATTTTGAAAAAAATGTAAGAGAAATATTAGTAAAGGATAAAGAAAATAAATTAAAGAGCAAGAAAGGATAAATAATGACAGAAATAGAATTTGAGCAATATATAAAAAAGAAATATGAAAATAATAGACGGCGTTTAGAGGAGATTTGTTCCACTATGGAAAAGATAAAGGATAATACTGCGCGCCGTTATTATTATTATAAAATGAGATCAGAAATTTTTAGATTATATTCACCAATGATTGAAGAAACACTTGCGCATACAATGTTCAGGGCTTTTGATTCTTGTGAATAGGGAATGTATGAGTAGTCGCAAAAAATGCGACAAGTGGAAAGAAGATATGTTTGTGTGAAACTCGCGAAGCGGGTTTCGCACATGGAGGTTTCAATGCTCGAGTGCGTCATAAGATAAGAAACTGCGGCTTGCCGCAAGTTTCGTTCTTGCAATGGCGCACGAGAGTTGAAACCGACTTCACATTATACATATGGCATTATCGAAGGAGGTACTGCCGCATGAATTTAAATGATAGAGAATTATATGAACGATTGAGTGATAGCAATAAAAAGTTTTTTGATGAAGTTCGTATTGGGATAATATATTATTATCAGCGAATCTATCTGTTGCTTGCGCTTTTAGAATCACAAGAAAAATAAGGGGCGTCTTTATGGCGCCTCTTACCTGTTACTGCCGCTCAAAATGTAAATGATTATATTAACCGACGGAAAAATTGGTACATTTTTACTTCAGATAAAGTATTCACTTTTTTTCCGTTGGTAGAAAAAAGTGTTAAAAGGGAATAAAGTATCTTTTGGTGTATGGCGCTTTGCTACCGTTTTTCAAACTATAGTTATATTATAAATTAAAAAACGGTAGCAAATCGCGTGATAGCAAGAATAGATAAAAAAATTACTGTAAGTTTGATATAATAATGTGTAAGGGGGTGAATAAAAAATGCAAGAAATAATTTTAACAATTGGAGAATGGACGAATAAACAATTAGCAGATTTTTTTGGAATTAAAGAAGCTACCTTTAGAAGTAAACGAATACAGAAGTTAAAAGCTTTGCAAGACTATGCAGAGTTTGAAGTTTTAAGGGGGAAGGTCAATATTACAAAAGTAAAAGAAGCTGTACCTTATTGCCCAAAGCGACAAATGTTTTATAAAACTATTGGTGAATTAGTAGATAAAACCTGGTCATCAAATGGTTTTGATACGGTTGTAAATGTAGCGGATAAAATAAAAGATGACCCACGTTTAGCGGGTCTGTCTTTTAGCACTGTTCAATATTATGTTAGGAAATACCACACTGAAAACTTTGGGTCTCCCAAAAGAAAAGACGGGGGTAAGAAAGGTTTCTGTAAGTTTAAGTGGGGAAAACGTGATATTAATAGATTTAAGCAACCGCAATATTTTACTGAAGAAGAAGAAAAGTATTATAATGCGCTAATAGAAAAAGCATACGGGGTAGATCCTGAATATGAAGCTGAAAAAGAGGCTATTCTTCAAAGTTATAAAGAAACGGATGCGGAATATATTGAGTTCCAAAAAGAAGATAAGGAACGCCATAATGAACTATGGAAGAACATTGTAGAGCAAGGAATGTATGATAAGTATAGTATTCTTTTAATCAAGGGAACTCAAGATGAATGGTTAGCTTGGATGCAACAGAACAAGGGAGAATAATTTATAGGGGTATGGCGGGAATAAATTTTAATAAAGATTTTAAATCTTTTAATAGAAACGCAAGTGAATTGTTTAGTGGGGGTAAAATTATATTAAACTTTATAAGTAATTATCTACTTTTTGTGTGTATTGTTTAGTGGGGGTGCCAAATTTTTTCATCCTTGTCAAGTCCATGTATACTATGATATCCGTTCAATTCCGCTATAATCTCCCACCTATCCGCCTTCACCACTTGCTTTAGGAATCTCATTTTCAAAAAATGATTTTTAAAATGTCAAATTGCCGCTGCCATTTATTGACTTATAAAATAAAATATGATATAATATATATAATAAAAATGAAAGGAATAGATACTGATGTTTAGTAATTTAGGAAAACCAATGAAAATGATCGGTACTTATGTGGGCGGGAAGTCGCCTACGCTGCACGCAGGTCATGAATATAAGTTTACATTATCAATAGATCAAGGCAGTGGTTACTGGAACGCGATCTTTCAAGATCCAAAAATGCATGCAACATTCTCGTGTATGGATGCGCTATATGAGAACTTTATGCATATGAAGATGATAATGCCAGATGGTCATATAGTAGCATTTTGAGCGCGGGCAGCGGCTATATGGCATCCATATATCAGTGGTTGCCGCTACCTTATCCTTAATATCTTTTCTCTATTGTTTTTGAAAAGTCGGGGTAAATGTTATATGCACGATAGCTATAGTGTAGTTAGCTGTACTGTAATTAAAAAGACGGTCTCGATTATTCACACATAAATGTAAATCGAAGCAGGATTTGCTAAGATAGAGGCATTCTATTTGATTTTTAATAAAATTTATGTTATAATTATTATATATAAGAATTTTTTGCTTAAAATTTGACAAAAAAGAGGATTTTAATCCTCTTTTTCTTTGTTTTTTTCATTTTTTGACCAGCAGCGGTCCATTAATAGCGCAAAAGCAGTACAATATACGCTCCACGGTTCAAATTCTGCATATTTAATTAGAAAATCATCAATAGTGCGAATATCAGCGCGTTGATCATCCTCTGTAATTATATCATATAAACGCTCGGCAGCGGTTAGGACATCTTTGACTGCGGGGGCTAGCTTGGGAATCTCTTTAGCAGTTGCCGCTGCCTGCTCAATGTTAGTAGGTATAGTCTTCATAAGCGGTGACAGTTCCATAGAGCGGTAGCCGCTGCCTTGTCTAACTTTGTGCTCGTTCGGTAATGTACAAAGCGTTGACGCCGCCGCATCCATTGTAAAAGCCTCACAGTTTCCCATCTTCTCTTTCTCTTGTTTAAGGGGTATACTTACATTATATTCTATCTTTCCTGGGCAGCGGCCAGTACTCTCAGATTTTTCTTCTGTTGTGCACGTATCAAGCAAATTTTGCTTTGTAGCTCCACAAAATTTTCCAGCGTGTATTTTTTCGGGGGCGTAATTATCTAAATGTTCCTGCTTGGATAGCGATTCAAGGTGTGCCTTAATTTCTTTAGGGATAGGGTTTGAAAGTTTGGTTTCAAGCGGACAGTGTTCAGCTGCAAGACTATATATCATTTCACTATTGCGGGCGCACTCGTTTTGTAATTCTTTAACCTGCTTTTGTAGCGTACTAATAGCGGCTTGCATTTCTAAAATTAGGGGCAGCGGCTTATTGGCGTTATTGCGGGTAACTTTGACTTGCATATCGGGTGATTCTCCTTTTCCATTTTACTATATATATTATAGCATATTTTTTTTCATTTTTCAAGTGTGGTTTTCGGGATTTTAGGGGCATACTTTAAGAATCAAGTTTTTCGGGGAAAAAACCCCATACACGTTCCGAACTTGGGGGGACGGGGCCCTGCGACAGCAGGCCGCCGCAGGCGCCCCGGCAAACTAGGTATTTAGTTTGCCTAAATACCTAGGATTCCTAAGTATAAAGGAACGCTATGTATTTTCATTTCTAAATACCTTATCTTCCTAGGTATAAAGGAATCCGAGGTATTCTCATTTCAAAGTACCTCGGATTACTAAGTATATGGCGGATCAGATCAATTGCCGCCGCAAATATTCAATTATAAAGTGTACTATACAAGGCAAGGTATCCCCATTTCGGGAATACCTTGTGTTTCTAAATATTCACTTCTGAATGAGCCTCCACGGCTGAGGTATTTCGGTTCTTGTCATCTTTTTGTGCGTTGCTATTGTAGCCGCAAGAATAGCTGTTTCTATGAGTACATCGGCAAGCCCGGTATGCTCTTCCTCAAATACCTCGTTACCCGATATATATCTATACGCAAATTCTGCGCCGCTGCGAATATTACCGCTGTTAGATACCCAGCCGTTCTCAATAGCTTGCGTTGCATAGCGTTTTGTTTTGAGGATAGTTTCGCAAGCCATACCCCATATATCCCAAAATATTGTGTTTTCGGGAAAGAATGACGTTACAAAACCATTAGAAACAATGGATATCGTGCGGTTCAGATTATCACGGTCATACTTTACATGGTATGCGCAGACGGTATTTATTCCGTAACGTTCCATAACCTCAAATACCTTGTCACGTATACTATGCAGTCCGATACATACCGTTTCGCCGTGATTAATTTTTTCGACGTATATCGGCATTTTCTTAACATAGTGAGCGGTAGCCATTTCGGCAGGCATACCAATTATAACCTCAGATACTATACCAGAAAAGGTATCGTACACATTACCGTATAAGTCAGCTACAGCAAAACCTACATCATATACATAGCCATGCGAGGTACCTTCTACATCAACCACCAGAACAAATTTCTTTTTTGCCATTTCTTACCATATCCTTTCTATTGGGGGTGAGCGGTCAAGCCCACCCCGCTTTAATCTCATTTCTTTTTTTGTCTATGCCGCGTGATTTTGAGTCCATAGTTTTCGCCATTGTATTCAAATTCGCACGCTAATTCGTTCTTGATTTCGGTTATTTTGACGGTATCCTGAAGAGCGTCAAGTACTAAATCAAGTAAGCCTTTCTTAACTGTATCGACTTTTCTTTCTCGTTCAACCTTTTTTCTCGGTTTATCGCTTGTTTCGTATCGTCTCCCCATTTGTTTAGCCTTTGCGGTTAATTCCGCTTGTTCAGGTAGCATTTCATCGCTATCGTCATCTGCTAACATCTGTAAGACTTCCTCACGGGAACAATCAAGCGACTTCATCATTTTTCTGATTTCTGCCTCGGTTGGCATAGTATTCCCCCTTTTCAAGTGTCAGAGCAAGTAAGCCCTTTCGGGCAAGGCGGTATCAAACCGCCTTGTAGTAATTTACACGCTTAATGACCTCCTTTATAACCATACCCTCACCAATAAGCTTGGTGAGCTGTGCGGAAATTCGCTGTGAAGTCATACCCGTAAGGGCTGGATTAGCGGCGACAATTTCAGAAATCGTCATCCCTTCACCATAAGCGGAAAGTGTAGCAAGGATTTCTTCCTTGATGAGCATACCCTCACGCTGTGCGCGTGTAGGTGTAGAGGAACGCTTTGCCGCCTTATTAGCAAGCAATTCGAGTTCGTGATCAATAACCGCAACGAGGTCAGGACGATTAGCGTTCACGAGGATTTCACGGATTGCGTTGAAGTTCTGAGCCTTTGTAATCTTAATAGCCATAATATGCCCTCTTTCTCCTATTTAACGCATAGGTGCTTGATTGTTTTTTCAGTATCGGAGTTTGTTTCTTTTCCTTTACTGTACCTTTATTATATCACTTTTTCAGCTTTTTGTCAATCGGCATTTTCACCAAACTTTCCTTGACTTTTTTGTCTATTTTGCTGTTTTTCGTGATACAATCGGTTTGTATCGGTTTTTTGTTTTCCCTTCCTTTACTATATCCATTATACCATATCGGAGCAGGCTTTTCAAGTTACATTCTTGTAATTTTCGGTTACATTTTTGCAACTTTTCTGTTTTCCGCTCCATGGCTTTTTGTGGTATTGGTTTTTTGTTTCCCCTCAACCACTATATATATAATACACCCCGTATGTGAAAACTGTGTGACGGTTATGTGAAAGTTATGTGAAACTTTTTCCACATAGTTTTCCACATAGTTTTCCACATAGTTTTCCACATAGTTTTCCACATAGTTTTCCACATAGTTTTCCACATAGGCAATACCTCGTGTTTCTAAATACCTAGGCGCACATAGTATTCTGACACCTGAATATTGGGATTTTGAGGATACCTCGAATGGCAAGGTATTTTGGTTTCAAAATACCTATGCATGCATAGTATTTAAAATTGCGGGGCGCGGCTTTATAATGCCTTCGGCGCCGCGCCGACGATATCTTGCCATCCTAAGTATTTCACCCCCACGATACCTCGCCATTCTAAGTATCCCGTGCC
Organism: uncultured Methanobrevibacter sp.; assembly: GCA_902777885.1. Taxonomy (GTDB): domain Archaea; phylum Methanobacteriota; class Methanobacteria; order Methanobacteriales; family Methanobacteriaceae; genus Methanocatella. The sequence goes on along the minus strand of CACYVR010000001.1, from coordinate 646 downwards.
GCAAATAATAACAGGGCGAGAATACATCGCCCTGTATAGTATCACCTCGCTGGCAGTATTACGGTTTCAATATATACCGTGCCGTCAAGGTTTCTTTCCTGATAAACTTTTCCTTCTTCAATTGCTTTGTCTTTCGAGGTATATGCCCCCACGATATACCAATCGTCAGCAATACCACACTCCCATCTTACTAAGTAAACCGTTCTATCATATTCGCTCATTATTCTTTCCTCCTTTTTACTTTGTCTTCCGATGTATCGGGTGCCGAATAATCTTTTACTCTGTTGGTATTGGGGAGTATAGTATATCCCCAATCTTGCTGACCGTCAAAAAAATCAAATATTTCTTCTACCAAAGGTTTTTGGCTCTCATCTATTATCAGAGCCACATCCTTGTCATCGTTTGCATAATCGTAAAGAAAAACAGTATATTTCATTATTATATTTCCTTTCTAATATCTTGTGTTCCGAGGTATCTTGCGCTTGGCATTAAAGCCAAACGCAAGATACTTTGAACGTATAAATAAAATCTTTGTCAGGGTCTTCTGCGCAGTAGGCAACATAATTATCTTCGCCCTCTTCCCAGTCCGCCCACTCTGCAATTTTATGAACGAGTGCAGACGCCTTGACAAATTCCTCACCCGTTT